>NZ_JAPWHT010000076.1:0-30615 GCF_027270795.1 Streptomyces sp. ActVer | reverse complement strand
GGGGGGGGGGGGGGGGGGGCGGGGGGGGGGGTGGGGGGGGCGTACTGAGAAGCGGCGGTGCGGGTTGTTGTGCGTCTGCGGGCCCGTCGTGGCTGGTCGCGCAGTTCCCCGCGCTCCTGAAAAACGGGGCTGCGCCCCTGCTTTTCATCTTTTAGGGGTGCGGGGAACTGCGCGACCAGCCCCCACCCACCCGCACACATACGACGGGCCCTTCCTTGGTCCTACCGGACCAGGCAAGGTCGCTTGGGATCGAACTGCCAGTTGGGGATGAGGTATTGCATGCCGGTGGCGTCGTCCCGCGCACCGAGGGCCTTCTCCTTGTAGAGGGCGTGCGCGGCGAGGAGGCGGTCCATGTCCAGGTCGAGGCCCAGACCGGGAGCGTCGGGGACCCGGATCTCGCCGTCGGTGATCCGGGGCGGGGCGACCGTGAGGCGTTCCAGGCCCTCCTGCCAGATCCAGTGGGTGTCGAGGGCGTTGTAGTCGCCGGGCGCCGCGGCCCCGCAGTGGGTGACCATGGCGAGCGAGATGTCGAAGTGGTTGTTGGAGTGGCAGCCCCAGGTCAGCCCCATGGCGTTGCACAGCTGGGCCACCCGCACCGACCCCTGCATCGTCCAGAAGTGCGGGTCCGCCAGCGGGATGGAGACCGACTGGAGGGCAAGGGCGTGGGTCATCTGACGCCAGTCCGTGGCGATCATGTTCGTCGCGGTCGGCAGGCCGGTGGCGCGGCGGAACTCTGCCAGGATCTCGCGCCCCGAGTAGCCGCCCTCCGCCCCGCAGGGGTCCTCGGCGTAGGCGAGGGTGCCCAGCAGCGGCGTACACAGCTCGATCGCCTCGCGCAGCGACCACGCGCCGTTCGGGTCGAGGGTGATGCGGGCCTCGGGGAAGCGGGCCTTGAGCGCGCGCACGGCGTCGACCTCCTCCTTGCCCGCCAGGACCCCGCCCTTGAGCTTGAAGTCCCGGAAGCCGTAGAGGTCGTAGGCGGCCTCGGCCTGGCGGACGATCGCCTCCGGCGTCAGGGCCTCCTCGTGCCGGACGCGGTACCAGTCGACGTCCGAGTCGGGCTCGCGGACGTACTCCAGGTCGGTGCGGTCGGGGTCGCCGACGTAGAAGAGATAGCCCAGCACCCGTACGGAGTCCCGCTGTTGGCCGTCGCCCAGGAGGGCCGCGACCGGTACGTCGAGGTGCTGCCCCAGGAGGTCGAGCAGCGCCGACTCGACGGCCGTGACCGCGTGGACGGTGGTGCGCAGGTCGAAGGTCTGGGCGCCGCGGCCGCCCGAGTCGCGGTCGGCGAAGCGGGCGCCGATCTCGCGCAGGACCCGCTTGTAGTCGCCCACCTTCGCGCCGAGGACGAGGGCTTCGGCGTCACGGAGGGTCCGGGTGATCTTCTCGCCGCCGGGGACCTCCCCCAGTCCCGTACGGCCCTCGGAGTCCGTGAGGACGACGACGTTGCGGGTGAAGTAGGGGCCGTGGGCACCGGAGAGGTTCAGCTCCATGCAGTCACGGCCGGCGACGGGATAGACGGCGAAGCGGGTGACGGTCGGCTGGCTCTGGAAACTCATGCGGGTCGAAGTCCCTTGTGTGTGGAGGTGGTCGGGGCCGGTGGTCGTAGGCTTCACAGGCTGAGGACGTCCAGGGCCCACTCCAGCGCCAGGACGCCGCCCAGGCCGATGATCGCGAGCACCGTCGTATAAGTCGTACGGACCTTGATCGCCTCGATGACCGAGAGGTTGAAGTACTCCTTGAACAGCCAGAATCCCGGGTCGTTGACGTGGGAGAAGGCGATCGACCCGCACGACACGGCGAGCACCATGATCTCGGGGTGGACGCCGCTGCCCGCGAGGAGCGGGAGGACCACGCCGGAGGCCGTGACGACGGCGACCGTCGCCGAGCCGAGGGCCACCCGGAGGATGACCGCGATGAGCCACGCCAGGATGATCGGCGAGATGGACCAGCCGTCGGTGACGTCCTTGATGTAGTCGGAGATGCCGCCCTCCACGAGGACGTTCTTGAAGGCGCCGCCCGCCCCGATGACCAGCAGGATCATCGCCATCGCCTTGGCGGCCGAGGTGCAGGAGGCGCTGACCTCCTCCATGCTGCGGCCGATCCGCGGTCCGAACGCCCAGATCGCCAGCAGCAGGGTCAGCATGAGCGCGATCGGCGCCGAGCCGATGAACGCGACGAAGTTCAGGAACGGGGTCTCGCCGGACGTGGCCATGTCGGTCACGGCGGCGCCCGCGATCAGCACCACCGGGAAGAGGGCCACGAACAGCGACCAGCCCATGCCGGGCATCTCCTCGTCGGCGAACTCCCGCTCGCTGACGAGGCCCTTGGGGATGGCGGGGTTCATCCTCCTGATGAACGGCAGCCGCGGCCAGGCGAGCGCGATGAGCGCACCGGCGGGTACGGCGATGAAGAGGCCGTAGAAGAGGGTCTGACCGACGGACGCGTGGAAGGCCGCGGCCACGGCGGTGGGGCCCGGGTGCGGCGGCAGGAAGCTGTGCATCGTGGACAGCGCGATCGACATCGGCAGGCCGACCCAGAGCAGGTTCGCCCCGGTGACCCTGACCAGGGTGAACGCGATCGGCACGATGATGATGAACGCGACCTCGTAGAACATGGTCACGCCGATGAGCATGGACGTGACCACCATGGCGACCTGGACCCAGCGGGGGCCGAACGCGTCCAGCAGCTTGCCCGCGATGCGTTGGGCGGCGCCCGAGTCGCCCATGACCCGGCCGACCATCGCGCCGAGGCCGATGGTGAGCATCGTGTCGCCGATCTGGTCGCCGATGCCGGTGGAGAGGACGTCCGGGATGTCGGCCACGGGTATTCCGCGGACCACGGCCACGCCTATCGCCACGAGGAGGAGTGCGGCGAAGCCGTTGAGTTTCAGGCGGGTCATCAGGAGCAGCAGGATCAGGACGCTGATCCCTACGACGAGGAGAGGCATGGCAGTTCCCCTTTGAACTGTTGGGCTCTGGTGCGGGTGGCTCCGCCTGGTGCCGAGTGGGCAGGCCTTGGTGGTTTGCCGGGTGCGGGTGAGTGGGGGCTGGTCGCGCCCCGCGGCGGAGCCGCAAATGTCACAGCCCCGCGCCCCTTACGGGGCGACGGTCAGCCGATAGGGGTCAGGCCCGTGTCGAGGATCTTTTCCAGGGATGCCAGGTCGGTCCGGTTCGGGTCCGTCAGGGGAGCGCGGACCGGGCCCACCGGGAGGTTGCGCAGGCGGGCTGCTGCCTTGACGAGGGAGACGGCGTAGCCGGGGACGCGGTCTCGGAGTTCTACGAGGGGGACGTAGAAGTCGCGCAGGAGCTTGGTCGTTGTCGTGTGGTCGTCGGTGTGCAGGGCCGTGAAGAAGGCGTTCGCGATCTCGGGGGCGAAGGCGTGCACGGCCGACGAGTAGGCGGGGACGCCGACGGTGGCGTACGCGCGGGCCTGGATCTCCGCGGTGGAGGCACCGTTGAAGAAGAGGAAGCCGTCGGGAGCGGCGAGGGTCAGGCGCTGGAGCCGGTCCAGGTCGCTGTGGCCGTCCTTGAGGCCGATGACGGTCGGGATCCCGGCGATCCGGCGCAGGCCCTCGGCGGTGAAGGCGACCTGGCCGCGCTGGTACGCGATGAGCGGGAGCGAGGTGCCGGCGGCGATGTGGCGCAGCTGCTCGACGAGTCCGTCCTGCGGGGCGGCGACCAGATAGTGCGGGAGCACGAGGAGGGCGTCGGCGCCCGCCTCCTCGGCGATCCGGGCGAACCGGCGGGCCTGCGCCCAGCCGTAGCCGATGCCCGCCACCACCGGCAGCCGGCCGGCGGCGACCTCGACCGTGGCCCGGACGACCTCGCGGTACTCGTCCTCGTCCAGCGAGAAGAACTCACCGGTGCCGCACGCGGGAAAGACCGCGCCCGGGCCCGGAGAGGCCGCCAACTGTCCGGTCAGGTACGTCCGGTACGAGTCGAGGTCGAGGCCGCCGTCGCTGTGGAAGCTCGTGAGCGGGAAGGACAGCACCCCGCCCGCCATGCCGTCACGCAGCCGCTGGACGGTGCCTTCGGCCTCCGCGCTGATCCCTGTCATGAACTATGTCTCCATATGCAGATGTCGTCTACGTATGAGGATGGAGGCTAAGTTGGTGAACGCGTGGGGTCAATGGGTGCGACACCGCGGATTTACGATGAGCCCCATGCCGGAGAGCGAAGAGGTGCAGGGCGGAGACCCCCTTGCGCGGGCCCGGGTCCGTACGGGGGGCTCGGGCGTCCGCGAGGTGAAGTCCGCGGCCCGTACCGTCGCGCTGCTCGAACTGCTCGCTGCGCGCGGCGACCGGCCCGCCCGCCTGGACGAGCTCGCCGAGGAGCTGGGCGTACCGCGCAGCAGCATGTACCAGCTGCTGCAGACCCTCGTCGACCGCGGCTGGGTGCGCTCCGACACCACCGGCTCCCTGTACGGCATCGGGATCAGCGCGCTGCACACCGGCACGAGCTACCTCGACAGCGACCCGCACGTCCGCACGGTCCGCCCCTATCTCGACGAGGCCTCGGACGCGCTCGGCGAGACGATCCACCTGGCCCGGCTGGACGGCCCGAACGTCGTCTACCTCGCGACCCGCGAGTCCCACGAGTACCTGCGCACCATCAGCCGGGTCGGCCGCCGGATCCCGGCCCACGCGGGCGCCCTCGGCAAGGCGCTCCTCGCCGAGCGCCCCGACGACGAACTCCCGTTCCCCGAGGGGCCGTTGGCCGCCCTCACGGAGAACACCCACACCGACCGCGCCACCCTGCTCGCCGATCTGGCCGAGGTGCGCGAGCGCGGCCACTCCATCGACCGCGAGGAGACGGTGACCGGCATCGCGGGTTTCGGGTTCGCCCTGCGGTACGACTCACCGGCCACGGACGCCATCAGCTGCTCGGTGCCGGTGGCCCGGCTCGACGCGGAGCACGAGGCCAGGGTCGTCGCGGTCATGCGGGAGATCCGGACGAAGATCGAGAGTGTTCTGTCGCCCGCGTCAGGGGCTCCTGACTGGCGTTGACCCGCCGGCGGCGTTTGTGGGCGACCGGCGCTGTTCCCTGGCGACCGAGGTTCGGCACCGGGTGCGTACGGGCCGAGGGCCGCCCGTTCGTGTCGGGCGGCCCTCGGTGGGTGGCGGCGGTCAGACGGAGGTGAACTCCGGCCTTGTGTCCTCTGTCTCGTCCTTCGTGGCTTGCGGAGCCTGCGGGATCGCGGCCCGGTGGCTGAGGGCCTCGCCCTCCACGTCCACGCGGGGCAGGGTCCGGTCCAGCCAACGGGGCATCCACCAGGCGGCCTTGCCGAGGAGGGCGAGGACGGCCGGGACGAGGGCCATGCGGACGACGAAGGCGTCGAAGAGAACGGCGATGGCGAGCCCGAAGCCGATCATCTTGATCATCGACTCACCGGCCCCGATGAAGCCGGAGAACACCGCCATCATGATCAGCGCGGCGGCCACCACGACCCGGGCGCTGTACCGGAAGCCGGTCCGGATCGCCTGGCTCGGGCTGTCCCCGTGTACGTACGCCTCCCGCATCCGGGCGACCAGGAACACCTCGTAGTCCATGGCCAGTCCGAAGACGATGCCCACCAGGAAGATCGGCATCATGCTCATGATCGGGCCGGTCGTCCCGACCCCGAGGAGTCCGGCGCCCCAGCCCCACTGGAAGACCGCGACGACGGAACCGAGGGCCGCGAGCAGGGAGAGGAGGAAGCCGACGGCCGCCTTGACCGGGACGAGTACGGACCGGAAGACGATCATCAGCAGCAGGACGGCCAGGCCCACGACCAGGATCAGGTACGGGATCAGCGCGTCCTGGGTCTTCTGGGCGACGTCGATGTTCAGTGCGGTGGTGCCGGTGACCTCGAACTCCGCACCGGTCGAGGCCTCGGTCGCGGGCCGCTCGTCGCGGATGGTCCTGACGAGGTCCTTGGTCTGCTCGCTGGTGGGTGACGTGGACGGGATCGCGGAGAACACGGCCGTGTCCCCGGCGGAGTTGAACCGGGCCGGTGAGACGGACACGATCCCGTCGGTGGCGCCGATCCTCTTCTCGATCGTACGGACGGCGGTCTTCGGGTTCTCGGCGTTCCTGGCGTCCACGACGACGGTGAGGGGCCCGTTGAAGCCGGGGCCGAAGCCCTGGGCGAGGTCGTCGTAGGCACGGCGTTCGGTGGTGGAGGTGGGCTTGGCCTCGGCTCCCGGCATGCCCAGTTGGAGGTCCGTGACGGGTATCGCGAGGGCGCCGAGTCCGACGACTGAGGCGATCAGGACGGGGACGGGGCGGCGCAGGACGAAGCGGGCCCAGCGGCTGCCGCCGTTGTTCTCGCCGCCCTCCTTGATACGTCCGCTCCTGCGGGCCCTGCGCGCGAGAACGGCGTTGGGCCAGAAGCCGAGGACGGCCGGGACCAGGGTCAGGGCGATGAGCACTCCGACGACGACCGCACCGGCGGCGGCGAGGCCCATCTTGGTGAGCATCGGGATGCCGACCACCGAGAGACCGGCGAGCGCGATGACGACGGTGAGGCCGGCGAAGACGACGGCGGATCCGGCGGTACCGGTGGCGAGCCCGGCCGCTTCCTTCGGGGAGTGGCCCTTGGCGCGCTCCTCGCGGTAGCGGGAGACGATGAACAGGGCGTAGTCGATGCCGCAGGCGAGGCCCAGCATGGTGGCGAGGGTGCCGGTCGTGGACGACAGACCGAACGCACTGGCCAGCGCCATGATCGACGCCATGCTGACACCGACGCCGAGGATGGCGGTGAGCAGCGGAAGCCCGGCGGCGGCGAGCGACCCGAAGGTGATCAGCAGCACGAAGGCGGCGATGGCGACACCGATCGCCTCCGCCGAACCGCCCGCCGAGGGCTGGGTCTCCAGGGCGGTCCCGCCGACCTCGACGGTGAGGCCCGTGTCCCGGGCCTGCTCGATGGCGCTCTCCAGCCGGTGCTTGGCGGCGTCGGTGAGGTCGTCGGCGTCGGCCTTGTAGGTCACGGTGGCGTACGCGGTCGTCGCGTCCTTGCTGACCGCCTTGGCCTGGAAGGGGTTCACGGCGCCGGCGGCCTGCGGTCCGTCGGCCGCCCGCTCGACCAGCGTGTCGACGGCCTTCCGGTGGTCGGCGGCGGTGATCTTCTGCCCGTCCGGCGCGACGAACACGATGCGGGCGGTCGCGCCGTCGGCCTCGGTCCCGGGGAAGCGCTGTTCCATCAGGTCGAACGCCTTCTGGGACTCGATGCCCGGCATGCTGTTCGTCGCGTCGGGGGCGGCGGGCGCCTTCGCGGCACCCAATCCGACGGCGGCGAGGACCGCCACCCACAGGAGGGTGACGTACCAGCGCCTTCGAAAGGCCAGCCGGCCGAGTCGGTGGAGGAAAGTGGCCACGGGGTCTCCAAGAGTCGCGTACGTCGAGGGGTGTGGGCGGGCGGCGTGCGGGGGTACGGCGGCGGTGCGAGGTATGGGGGGCGAGCGAGGTAGGGGCGCTACGAGCCATGGGGGTGCTACGAGCGATGGCTGTGCGTCGAGTGATGGGTGTGCTTCGAGCGATGCGCCACGTGCGGTGGGTCGGTGCTCGAAGCGGTACTTGAAGGGGTGGGCGTGGGTGGGCCGGGGTTGGCCCGTGGCCCGGCTCCCGCCGGGGGCCGTCGGCTCTCTCCGTGTCCCTCCATGAGCCGCCGACTTCCGAGATCAACGATCCCGGCGGCGGCCCGCCGCCACGAGAGAGTGAGCTCCCGAACCGTGGTGTAGCGGGCTACACCACCAGGACGGTGGCCCGCTCCCCCGCGCGGGGCACCCCGCGGCTCCTAGCCTGAACGGCATGAGGAAGACGACGCGGCAGGCGGCCGGGGCAACGGTCCGGCTGGCCAGGGCCGCGGTCCTGACCTTCGGCACGATGCTCTTCCTCACGGTCCTGCTGATCACGGCCACGGCCACCCTCGCGGTGGTGGGCGCGGGGCTGCTCCCCGAGACGGTGACGCTGGTACGCCGGATCGCAGGGGCCAAGCGCCGCCAGGTGACCGAGTGGACGGGCGAACGGATCCCGGAGGCCTGCCTCCCGCTGGACGACGGCCCGCTCCGCGCCCGCCTGCGCACCGCGGTCCGGGACCCCGGCACACTCATGGACCTGCGCTGGATGTTCGCCCAGTACGGCTACGGCAGCGTGCTGCCGATCCTGATGCTCCCGCTGTGGCCGGCGGCGCTGCTGGTGGACGGAGTGCGCTGCGGACTCCTGAACCGCGCCCCGCTCGTCCTCCCCCCTGAGTCACCGGAAACTACTGGCAGAGCCTTCAGGCACACTGCCCGGCGTCCAGCAGGGTGAGGGCGTTGTCGATCCCCTGATCGAGGAGTTCATGGGCGAGTTGACTGTCGGTCAAGGCACGGGACAGTTGAAGTGTCCCGGCCATCAGCCCGAGGAGGCCGAGTGCCTTCACACGCGCTGAGGACGGGGCGTCGGGTGCCATGCGGGCGGCAATGCCGTCGATGAGGACCAGCACGCCGTCGGTGTACGCCTGCCTGGTTGTGTCGGTGCAGCGTCCGATCTCGTCGAGCAGAGCGGCGTTGGGGCAGCCGTCACCAAGGCTGTCGCGGTGCAGGGGCGACAGGTATCCCCGCACGATCTGCTCGACTCCGGCACGGCCGGGCGCAGCCCGCGCGACGACATTCTCGGCCTGCGTCTTCAACTGGTCGGCGATCGCCGTGGTGACGAGGTCGTCCTTGGACTCGAAGTGAGCGTAGAAGGCCCCATTGGTCAGCCCCGCGTCCTTCATGAGAGTCGAAACCCCCGAGCCGTCGATACCGTCTTGCTTGAACCGACGGCCCGCCGTCTCGATGATCCGCCGCCTCGTCTCCGACTTGTGCTCTTTGGTGTACCGCACCACAGCGCACACGCTCCTTCGCCGACCGGAAAGGACCGGTTGCCCTTCACCGACTCCCTACAGCTTATTATATTGCGAACGTAATCTAAATAATCGCCGCCCCTGCTCTACCACATCAGCGACCTCGGAGGCCCGACTCCCGACAGTGAGCGCGCCTCGGTGCCGGGCGAACCAAGGCCGCCCCGCAGGTGGCCAACGGCAGACGCGGGTGAGCCATCTCGCCGTCCAGATCGCCGGGTCCCGCGGCGCGGGCAAGTCCGACCCCGTCGACGCCCACGCCGCCGCGACCGCGATCCTCTCCGGCCTCGCCACGAGAACCCTGAAGTCCGGGGACGGCGTGGTGAAGGCGATCCGAGTCCTGCGCGTGGTCCGCAGGAGCGCGGTCAAGGCCCGTAACCAGACCATCAACCAGATCCGCACTCTCATGGTCACCACACCCTCCGAAGTACGTGACAAGCTGCGCGACCTGTCCACCCGTGAGCTGATCGACACCCGCGCCCGGCGGGGCATCAGCAACGCGATTGCCGCGGCCAGGGCGACCGCACCGGCTCCGACCCAGAGGGCCGGGATCAGGCCGTCGACGAATCGTGTGGCGGACTCGTAGCCGCCCTGGGCGGAGAAGACGGCGGCCAGTGTAGCGACGCCGATGGCGCCGCCGACCTCACGGATCGCGTTGTTGGCGCCGGAGGCGATGCCCTCTTCCTCGGGGCGGACGGTGCTCATGACGAGGTTCGCGCTGGGCGCGAAGAACATTCCCATGCCGGTTCCGCAGACGATCATCGCGGGCAGCAGGTGGGTGCAGGAGACGTTCGGCTCGACGGTGATCGCCCAGAGCCCGAGGGCGGCGGCGGGATTCTTCCCGGTGGCCGGGGCTCAGAACACCTGCCCCGGCTCATCGGACGGGATCGGGCACTCGAAGCCATCCTGAGCAGCAGTGACTACGGCGCCGACACGGCAGAACGCTACGGATGGGTGGCCCGCTCCGTCGCCGACGCCGAGCTGGACGACTTCGTGGACGGTGCGGCAACCCGGCTGGCGTCATTCGGCAAGGCGGCGCTGGCAGCCGCCAAGGCTCGGGCCAACCGGGCGACGCTCCCGCCCGATGCCGACCCGCGAACGGCCTGCACGCAGTTCCTGAGCTCCCTGACCCGGCCAGGGATCGAGGCATTCCTGCCCCGGTTCGAGAAGCTCGCTGCCGAAAAGGGTCTCCAAGAGCCGGAAGTCCGCTCCGGTGACCGCCTCGGCATCGCACGCCAGGAGAGCCGGTGAATACCGACTCCCCACGTTTCCGGATCCTTTCCCAGATCGCCGGACGTGCCCCCTTGCCATCGACCGACGACCGGCATATGGTCGTACGACCGTAAGACATACGGTCGTAATGCAAAAGCAAGGGAGTCTGTCATGGCGACAACTCGGCCGGTGGCGCTCGTGACAGGGGCCTCATCGGGGATCGGCAAGGAGACGGCCCGCGCCTTCGTCGCGGCGGGTTTCGAGGTGATCGGAACCGGCCGCAGGACCTCCGGACTCACTCCGCCCGCCGGTGTGACGTACCTCGACCTCGACGTCGGCAGTGACGACTCGGCCACCGCCGCGGTCGGAGAGGTGATCGCCCGGTTCGGACGCATCGACGTCCTGGTCAACAACGCGGGCATCGGCTCGGCGGGCGCCGTCGAGGAGAACTCCGTCGCCCAGGCCCAGAACGTCCTGAACATCAACGTGCTCGGTGTCATCCGTATGACGAAGGCCGTCCTTCCGCACATGCGCGCGCAGGGAGGCGGACGCGTCATCAACATCTCGTCCGTCCTCGGGGTCGCCCCCCAGCCCTTCATGGCCCTCTACGTCGCGTCGAAGCACGCGATCGAGGGCTACTCCGAGTCGCTGGACCACGAGGTCCGCGAGCACGGTGTGCGGGTCCTCCTCGTCCAGCCCGCCTACACCAAGACCAGCTTCGACACCAACGCCGCACAGCCCGACACCCCGCTGCCTCTGTACGCGGAGCGGCGGCGCGACTTCGACAAGATGATCGCGGATGCGATGAAGGACGGCGACGACCCCGCCGTCGTCGCCAAGGTGATCGTCACCGCGGCCACCGACAAGAAGCCCAAGCTGCGCTACACCGCCGGACCGCTGGCCGCACGCGTCACCACGGCTCGCCGCCTCGTCCCCGCCGGAACGTTCGACAAGCAGATCCGCAAGAACAACCACCTGCCCACCTGACACCCCGGCCCGGCTTCAAAGGCGCCGATGGCATTTCAGGTCCGGCTTCAGGGGCGCCGATTCCGCCCGAACGCCTCCGGTGTACCCGGCATCACCGACATCACCGATGTCCTCGAAAGTCCATCGAACGGTCACTCGTTGATTTACCGAGGAGAGTCATGCAATGGCACCTACAAGCCCGTCCTGACCAGTGCGGACGGTCTCGCCTCGCCCTCCGCGACCGCGGTCCGCGGCGACCGGCTGTACATCACCGACGGCGGGGTCCCCGAGCCCCACGACCCGAAGCTGCAGACCGCCAGGATCAACCTCCCCGCGCTCCTTGCAGGCGCGGCCCACTGACCCGACCAGCGGCAGCCGGGGCGCAAGCCCCGGCTGCGACGGAGGGACGCATCGTGCGGTACACGAAAGAACACAAGCAGGAGACAAGGCAGCGGATCATCACGACGGCCGGCCGCCGGCTCAAGCGCAACGGTTTCGAGGGCTCCGGAGTGGCCACGCTCATGAAGGACGCGGGACTGACCAACGGCACCTTGTACGCCTACTTCGCGTCCAAGGACGAACTCATCGCCACCGCGGTCGCCGACCAGATGCGCGCACAGCACGAGAACATCGTCGCGCAGGCGGCACCCGGCCGCGCCGGACTCGAACAGATGATTCTCTGGTACTTCTCGACCGAGCAGCGCGACAGCGTCGAGGACGGCTGCCCCAATGCCGCCCTGCTCGACGAGATAGGACGCTCCACGGATTCCACCAGGCAGGCGTACACCGACGGCGCGCTGGTCCTCGTCGACGGCTTCGCCGCCCGCATGGCACCCCATGACCCGCCGTCGGCGCGTCTGAAGTCACTCGGCCTCCTCGGCATGATGGCCGGGACCCTGCAACTCTCCCGTGCCCTGACCGACCGGCGACTCGCCGACCAACTCCTCGAACAGGGCATCCACAACGCCCTCGCACTGCTGGATTCCGAGCAGCACGACCGCTCGCTTCAGTCGGTGACATGTCTTCCACGTCGGGAGGTGAAAACGGGTGATCCCGGCCCGGCGTGATTCCGGTGAAGACCACCCCCTTCGTGATCTGCCACACCGATGGCCTCCGCATTCGCGGCTCATCCCACCCGGGGAGGCGCGTGCCCAGCCCGCACCTGGCCGAACGCGCCGCCCAGCCGGACGCCGGTCCTCCCTCTACCGACCGACCTGGCCGGCCCCAGCGATGAGCGGCGCATTCGGCGCCTGCCCGGGCCGGACTTCGGACTGGTCTTCGGCAGCCTGACCTCAGCCCACAGCCCTCAGCGCCCTCCCGATCGGGTGAGCAGCCACCCGCCGACGTGGTGGCCCTGTCGCAGTGGGTGCGCTCCGCGTGGGCGGCCTTCGCCACCACCGGCAACCCCGGCCGGCCCGAGTGCGGCACCGAGCAGCGTCTCACCCGGCGCATCGACACCGACCCCGGCGGTACCCCCTATCCGGCCGAAACCACCCTCCGCATCTGGACGGACCACGCCTTCAACTCCCTCCCGCTACGCCCGTCCTGAGTGCCACCGGAGCGGAAGCAAGGCCTGGCCGACTCCGCCCTTCCGTCGGCAGCGCTCCGGCGAGGTCCCGGTGCGGGCCCTTTCGGCTCACCGGTGACCACGACGCTCTGGCCGTGCTCCACGACCGCGATCGGACCAGCTCGCGATCACACCGCAGCCACTGCCGGACACTTGCCTCCGGCGCCCGGGCCGGAGGCAAGTCGCCACCGGCACGGCCTGAGGCCGGCCGCGCTTCAGCGAGGCAGCAGGACCTCGACCTGCCTCCGGATGTCCTGCACGATCTCCTCGACGCTCAGGCCGACGTTCACGCTCGCCGCCGTGCTGAGGAACATCACGGCCGACACGATGTGCGCCAGCGTCGCGGCGTCGCCCTCCGTGACCCGCTCGTCGCGGCGCAGCGCGGCGGCGATGGCCTCCTCGGCCTGCGCGACGATGGCGAGTGCCGCGCCGTGCCGGGGCTCCTCGGGGTCGCCGAAGACCATCTCTCGCAGGTAGGTGCGTCCGTTGTCGACCTGGGTGCGGTTGCACTCCACGATCGGCCGGACGATCGCCAGCACCGCGTCCAGCACGCCCGGGACGGCCTCGGCGTCCGCCCGGCCCTGCTCGAGCGCTTCGGCGTACTTGGCGTTCTGCACGAGCAGGAGGAGTTCGCCCTTGGTCTTGGCGTAGAGGAACAGGGTCCCGGTGCCGATGTCGGCCTTGTCGGCGATCTGCTGGGTCGTGACCTCATCGATGCCGTGTTCGGCGAACAGCTCAGTGGCGGCGGCGACGATGCGGTCGAACTTCTCCTGTTTGTTCCGCTCGCGCCGTCCGACCGGCCGGGGGGCGACAGACATGACGGTGTCCTCCAGGAGTAGATTCTGACTGTAGTCAGTTATGATTACACTCGCTACCGCGTGCGCTCGAATACGGCCGCGCTCATTCTCCCACGGCAGGGCGCGGAGTCATTGGTCCATCCGTGCAGAGCCACGCACCTCACATCCCCCTGAAACGAAGGAACACCCATGCCCTCCCTCGATGGAGCAGTCGTCCTCGTCACCGGCGCCAATGGCGGTATCGGCACCCACTTCGTCCACGAGGCCCTGGCTCGCGGCGCCGCCAAGGTCTACGCCACCGCCCGTACCCCCCGCGCCTGGAACGACGAGCGCATCGTCCCCCTGGCGCTCGACGTCACCGACCGCGCGTCGATCACCGGGGCCGTCTCCGCCGCGGCGGACGTCACCGTGCTCGTCAACAACGCGGGCGCCACCCCGCCGAGCGCGAGTCTGCTGGACGTCTCCGAGGCGGACATCCGGGCGAACATGGAGACGAACTTCTTCGGACCGGTCCTCCTTGCCCGCGCCTTCGCACCGGTCCTCGCGGCCAAGAAGGGGGCCATCCTCATCGACGTGCACTCCGTTGCCAGCTGGTACGCCTTCGGCGGCGCCTACAGCGCGTCCAAGGCCGCACTGTGGTCGGCCACCAACTCGCTGCGTATCGAGTTCGCACCCATGGGCGTCCACGTGACGGGTGTGCACATGGGCTACGTAGACACCCGGATGGCCGCGCACGCCGACGGACCCAAGATGCTGCCGACGCAGCTGGTGACGACGGTCTACGACGCGGCCGAGGCCGGCGAGTACGAGGTCCTGGCCGACGAGTTGACCCAGGGGGTCAAGGCGGCTCTGAGCGGCCCGGTCGAGGCGCTCTACCCGGACCTGCGCGGCACGAACGCCTGAGCTTGTTCTTCGGTCCCGATGTGATCTCCTGACGTCGGGACCGCGTGATCCATGGGGTTTGACCAGGGCACTTCCCCGACACCACCCGCAGCCCTGTCGGCGTACAGGCCGCGCCCACTGGGTGGTGAGCCCTGGCCAGTCGGCCCGTGACCCGACGCGCTCGAATTCTCCGGCGATACCGGGGCGCCGGCCAGCCACGGTACGGAAGACGTCGAACACGACCGCGTCCGCGGCGGCGCCGATCCGTCGGTCGTCCTCGGCGGTGACCGGGCTTCGCGTCATGGTTCCCCTCCCCCGTCGAGCACGCGTACGAAGACGACCCAGGTCGGACTCGCGACAGAACGAGAACGGCCGCGGCATCCGGTGCGTACCTGCTCGCTTGCTGCCGGGTGTCAGCGTTGCTGGTTGGCGACGCCGATGTGGTGCCCGAGACGGTGTTCGAAGTCGATGCCGGCCTGTTCGGCGACGGCCTGCGTGTCTGCGGCCCGGGTGAGGAAACCGGGGAGGGTGAGGGAGCGGGTGAACTCGCCGTACGCGGCGACCAGGTCCGCGTCCGGGGGCAGGGATGCCCGGTTGATCTGGGCTTTGGCCGAGGCGAGTGAAGTGCGGTCGAAGGAGGCGAGCCGGGCGGCGACGGTGCCGACGAAGGCGTCGAGTTCGCTGTCGGGGAGGGCGCGGGTGACCCAGCCCCAGCGCTCGGCGGTGTCGGCGTCGTAGTCGTCGCTGGTGAGGATGGCTTCCAGGGCGCGGTCGCGTCCGATGGCGCGAGGGAGGCGTTCGGTGCCGCCACCGCCGGGCAGCAGTCCGCTGCCGACCTCGGGCTGTCCGAAGATCGCCTTCTCACGACTTGCGTAGCGCAGATCGAGGGCGAGGGCGAGCTCGTTCCCGCCGCCGCGGGTGCGTCCCCGGATGGCCGCGATGGTGATGTACGGCGCCCTGGAGAGTTCCAGGACCAGATTCGTCCATGCCGGCACCGCGTCCGGGTCCTCGGGGGCGGGGAAGTCGGCGGCGGCGGCCAGGTCGAAGTGGTTGTAGAAGAAGTCGGGGGTGGCGCTGTCGAACAGCACGACCTGGATGTCCGGGTCGGTGGCCAGTTCCCCGACGATCTCGATGAGGCGCAGGACGGTCTCGCCGGCGATGAGGTTGACGGGCGGGTTGGCGAAGGTGATCTTCGCGATCTGCGGTGAGGTGCGCTCGTATTGGATGGTGCTGTGCTCGCTCATGGCTGGCTCCGGATACGGATGCGTGACGGGTGTCGGACGGCGACGGGGGCGCGAGGAGGGCCGGGAAGCGTGGCGCGGATGAGTTGCCGAGCAGAGCCCGCGCCGCTCACTCCTCGTAGTGCGGGAGGATCTCGCCGTTCTTGACGTAGGTGAGGGCGGCAGTGACGTCGTAGGCGTGGATCGCGGAGACCTGCGGTGCCGGCCGGTCGGACAGGTCCTGGATCACGGGGCCGGCGAAGAAGGCGTCCCGTGCCGCGGTGTCGGTGAAACCGAGGCTGACCGAGGCATGAAAGCGCTGGTCGTGAGGGTTGTCGTGGGCGACGTCCGGGGTGTCCCAGAGCTTTTCGATCCAGGGCAGGAACGTCTGCGTGCGCAGTTCCTTCAGCACTCTGGTGCCGGCGAGCGCGGGAGCGAGCTGCTCGTTGACGAACTTCCGGAAGGCGCCGGCTCCGACGCCGTCCCTGCGGCGCAGGTAGACGAGAGTGCGGGCACCGACAGTCTCTCCGGGGCCTGCGACGTCGTACCAGCGGGATGAGTTCGGCGGGCCGGCGTAGAGCAGGGTGCGGCGGAACACGTTGATCTCGTCGGCGTAGGCCAGCTTCGTCTGCTTGCGCCCTTTCAGGGGTGCGAGCGCCGACTGGAAGGTGACTTCCGCGACGCCGTCGATCTTCCGGTCGGCGGGGATCGCGGTCTGGACCCCGTCGGTGGCCGGCCACCGGCCCGGGTTGTGCTCGGCGAGGTGGATCTGCCGGTACTCCTCCAGGCCCGGGGTGGCGGAGATGATCCCTGAGTGCGGGCCCTTCCAGTGGTCCATGCCGGTCTGGCGGGGCTGGTCGGTGCGCACCCACAGCAGGATCGAGGAGGTGAGGTGCTTCTTCACTTCAAGGGGTGCGACGGCCGGTGACGTACTCATGATGTTGCCCTTCTCTTCCTGGCCAGGCGGTGGTCATCGGGCGAGGAACTCGACCGCCACGGGGGCGAACTCGTCGTGGTACTGGAAGATGCCGCCGTGCCCGGAGTCGGGGTAGATGATCACCTTGCTGTCCTTGATGCGCCGGTGCAGGTCCTCCGACAGGACCGAGGGCACCATGCGGTCGTTGTCGCCGTTGGCGATCAGGGTGGGCTGAGTGATCGTCGACAGGTCGTCGGGAGCGGAGCGCCCCCACTTCTTGATCGCCTTCAGCTGCGTCTGGAACGCCTTGACCTTGATGTCCGCGTCGCGGTCGACGGTGCGCTCCTTGAGCCGGTTGACGAACGCGCGCGCGGCGGGCTTACCGGTGGCGTTGCGGTTGAAGAACAGGAATTCCTTGGGGTCCGAGCGGGTCAAGGTGGCGCGCAGGATGTCCCGGTAGGTGGTTCCGGCGACCTTGTCGATGTCCTTGCCGCCCTTGGGCCCGGTGCCGGTGAGGACGAGCTTGCGGACGAGCTCGGGGTGCTTCACCACCAGTGCCTGGGCGACCATGCCGCCGAGGGAGAAGGAGAAGACGTCGATCTTGTCGTACCCGAGCGCCTTGATGAAGGTGTAGGCGTCGTCGGCCATCGCCTCGACACTGTCCGGCACCTGGCCGGTGGACGCCCCGACACCACGGTTGTCGAAGGCGATGACGTGACGGCCCTTCGCGACGGGGTCGACGATGCGGGGGTCCCAGTTGTCCAGGGTCGCGGCGAGGTGGACGAAGAAGACGACGGGGATGCCGCCCTTCGGTCCCAGCTCGCGGTAGGCGTAGGTGACGCCGCCGGCGCTGACGGTGCGGGCCGGGGCCTTCGCGTAGGAGGTGATGACGGCTTCGTTCGGGGTGTCGGTGCTGCTCATGACGGATTCTCCTGGTCTGTGTCGTGTCGCCCGTCGCGGTTGCGGCGGGTCAGCTGTTGCCGATGACGGCCTTGCCGCGGATGCCACCCTGGGACAGGGACTGCAGCGCCTGCGGGGTCTCGTCGAAACGGACCACCTTTCCCACGACCGGGCGCACCACGCCCTGGTCGATGAGGGTGGTGATCTGGCGGAGCTGGTCGCCGCCGGCGCGCATGAGCAGGAACTCGTACGTCACGCCGAGCTTCTTCGCCTGCTTGCGGATCTTGTGGCTCAGACCTGCGACCGCCAGGCGCAGCAGCGGGTTCAGGCCGGCCTCGCGGGCGAACGCGGGGTCCGGGGGACCGGCGATCCCGATGGCCTTGCCGCCGGGCTTGAGCACCCGCAGGGACTTCTCGAGAGTCTCCCCACCGATGCTGTCCAACACCAGGTCGTAGCCGGTCAGGAGCTGCTCGAAGTCCTGGGTGCGGTAATCGATCACCGTGTCCGCGCCGAGCGCCCGCACGAAGTGCGCGTTGGAAGCGCCGGCGGTCGTGGCGACGCTCGCACCGAGGTGCGCGGCGAGCTGGATCGCGATCGAACCGACCCCGCCGGCGCCTGCGTGGATGAGAACCTTCTGCCCGGGCCGCACCTTCCCGCGCTCCACCAGCGCCTGCCACGCCGTGAGCGCCACCAGCGGCAGCGAGCCGGCCTCATTCATGCTGATCGAGGCGGGCTTGAGCGCCACGTCGCCCTCCGCGACGGCGATGCGCTCGGCGAACGTGCCGATGCGGTCCTGGGCGGGCCGGGCGTAGACCTCGTCTCCGGGCTTGAAGCCGCGAACCGCCGTCCCGACACCGATGACGGTGCCCGCGACGTCGTTGCCCAGGATCAGTGGCAGCTTGTAGGGCAGGACCTGCTTGAACTCACCGGCGCGGATCTTCTCGTCCAGCGGGTTCAGCCCGGCGGCCTCCACCCGGACCAGCACGTCGTGCTCCCCCACGGTGGGCTCGGGGACTTCCGCCTCCTGCAGCGGCTCCTTGTACTTGGTGACGACGAACGCTCTCATGGGGCGCCACTCCTAGTCTTCGTCCTATTTATCCGGGTTTGAGATTGGATCGGCAAACCCGGCGCGACATCCGGAACCTCGCCTCACCCGACCAATCCGAGTACACTCAACTATGAGTCCACTCAGAAATATTGTCAAGGGAGGTCCCCATGGGAAGCGGTCACATGCCGATCGGGCGCCGCGAGAGGGCCAAACAGGACAAGCGCGAGCGCATCATGACCGCAGCCCGCGAGCTGTTCGTCGAACACGGCGTCGGCAGGGTTACGACGCAGCAGGTCGCCCGCCGGGCCGATGTCGCGATCGGGACGCTCTACCTGTACGCGTCCACGAAGGCCGAGTTGCTGATCATGGTGCAGAACGAGAAGTTCGCCGCCGCCATCGATTCCGGCCTCGCCGCCGCGAACGCCGCCGCCGGACAGGGCGCGCTGGAGCCGGTCATCGCCCTCATCCGTCCCGTGGTGGAGTGCGTGCGGGAGCACATCGAGAACGGCCGCACCTACCTGCACGAACTCGTCTTCGGCGACCCGGCCGAGCCCTACCGGCAAGCAGGCCTGGCCCTTGCCGGCCGTCTCGAGGACGGCGTCACCGGCCTGCTCACCCGCGACGAGCACATCGGCGCCGCCGACGCGGCAACGCTGGCGCGGGTGATCACCGCGATCATCCACATCAGCACCACCGCCACCGTGCACCTGCACCGCAGCGACGAAGCCGTCCTCGCCGACATCCGCGACCAGATCCACGCCACCCTGGCACCCCACCACCGCGCCGCATGACCACTCGCCCCACGAGCCACCCCCCACCCGGAAAGGGAGCACGTCATGAGCGCGCACTACGTCACGGTCGTGGCCGCCCTGCCCAAGACCCGCTCGGGAAAGATCCTGCGCAGGACCATGCGCGGCATCGCCGACGGCCGCGACGAACCCATCCCGTCCACGGTGGACGACCCGGACGTCATCGAGGTCCTGCGCCCCGTTCTCCGCCGCCCCGGCCACACCCTGTGAAGGGCTGACAGCGCCCTGGCGGACGGTGGCCGAGCACGGCCGCCGGACTCAGCGCGGCACGGCCTGTCGGCCAGGGCGGGGATACAGTCCGCGCAGCGCGGCGTAAGCGTCTTCGACCGCGACGGGCGCGGGATGGTCAGGACCCAGTCGACAACGGACCGCGGCCACGGTGATGCCGAGCTCGCGGGCGAAGGCGATGTTCGTACGGTCGTTCTGCCCGGGTGCGCCGAAGATCAGCCCGCCTCCGTGAATCCGGAGCAGCGCCGGAGCCGCTGCCTTCAGGCCGGTCGGAAGACGCGAAGCGAGACGGGCGGTGCGCCTTGGGCCCTCGCACGATGCGCGGCGACGACAGACACCCGTAGGACGGCACATTGGGGAGGAAGCGACCTTGTTCGAGATCGGGGTGGAAGGCACTCATCGGGTCCTCGGTCCTTCCCCTCGTCGAGGGTGTACGGCATCGTCCGGCCACCCGGCGGGTGGCCGGCGCGCGGCTGCATGAAACTCTCGCGGTCGCGCGCGGCGGTGCGCGCGTGGCTGAGGCTGCCGTCGTGGGCGGCCGTCCAGGCCGTCGGCTGCCGGACCGGGGCGAGGGCGTCGCAGGCCTGCGGGCGAGCGCGGGTCATGTCGGCGTCCGTCCACCGTCTCGATCCGGCAGGCGCGCGGATCGTGCGACTGCCGTGCCTGTCCCTCTCGGTCAGATCTTGGCCTTCTCGCGGACCCAGGCGCCGATCTGTGCGATGGCGGCGTCGGTCTCCGGAATGCGGCCGGCACCGTAGACGTAGGAGTGCTGGCCTCCGGGGACCACGACGGTCGCCGTGTCGATTCCGGCGTCCTTGACGCGGGCGGCGAACTCCTCGTCCTCGCCGGCCAGGACCTCGTACGTTCCCCAGGAGACGAGGGTCGGGGGCAGACCGCTCAGGTCCGCCCGGTTCAGGTTGATCCGGGTGTCCGTGACCTCGATGCCGGTGCCGCCGATCCAGGATTCCCGGAAGAACTCCAGCAGTTCCTTGCTGAGGATCTTGTCCGTCCCGGCGTTGGCCGTGATGGTCTCGTCGGCGATCTCGAGGTCGCACCAGGGGGAGATCGACACGACGGCGCCGGGCAGGGGCTGCTTCTTGTCGCGGAGGCGCAGCGCCAGGGCGACGGCGATGAACCCGCCGATCGAGTGGCCGATCGTGATGATGTTCCCCGGCTCGTACCCTTCGGACAGCAGCCAGTTGAAGGCCGCCTCCGCGTCGTCCACCTGGGCCGGGTACTTGTGTTCCGGCGCGCGCCGGAAGTCGATCACCAGTACGGGGGCCCCGGCGGCCTTGGCGATATGGCCGGCGAGCTTTCGGTCGACGTGTGCCGACGCCAGCACGGAGCCCCCGGCGTGACTGTGCAGGAGGACGTGGTCGGTGTCGGCGCCGACGGGTTCGCACCAGATTCCCGGCACGCCACCCGCGTCCACCTCCCGATAGGTGACGCCTTCCGGCTCCCGGGCCGCGAGATGGACCTGCTCCGCCTGGATGCGTGCCGCGTCCAACTCGGACGGGGGATTCTGCCCTGCGGCCAGCCAATCCGCGAAGGCGGTCGCTTCCGGGCTCAGTTCAACAGCGGCGTGCTCAGACATGTGGTACCTCCAAGGTGACCAATTGGGCATACCGGCCCGCCAGGACCGGTGTCGCCGGGATTTGTCAGGCGGTGAGGGCGGGGTAGTCGGTGTAGCCGGCCTCGCCGCCGCCGTAGAAGGTGGCGGGGTCGGGGGTGTTCAGCGGCGCGCCGGTGCGTACGCGCTCGACCAGGTCGGGGTTGGCGAGCGCCATGGTGCCGACGGTGACGATGTCCGCCAGGCCGTCTTCGACGTCCTTCGCGCGGGCGGCGATGTCGGTGCCGGCCCGGTTGAGGACCATGGTGCTCGGCCACAACCTGCGCAGGGTGTGCAGGAGTTCGTCGTCGCCGCCGTGACCGATGTGCAGGTAGGCGAGGCCGAGCGGGGCGAGGGCACGCACGAGTGCCGGGTACAGCTCGTGGGTGTCGCTCTCGGCAATGTCGTTGAACGGATTGCCGGGGGAGATCCGCAGGCCGGTCCGGCCGGCGCCGATCTCGTCGGCCACGGCGGTGGCGACCTCGACGGCGAAGCGGATGCGGTTGTCGACGGAACCGCCGTAGCGGTCCGTGCGCTGGTTGGTGTTGTCGGCGAGGAACTGGTGCACGAGGTAGCCGTTGGCGCCGTGGATCTCGACGCCGTCGGCGCCTGCCGCGATGGCGGCCGCGGCGGCACGCCGGAAGTCCTCGACCGTGGCGGCGACCTCCTCGGTGGACAGTTCGCGCGGTACCGGCATCTCCTGAGGGCCGGACGGGGTGAACATGTCGCCCGCCGCCTGGACCGGGGAGGGGGCGACCGGCTGCCGGTGGTGGGGGGTGTTGTCGGGGTGGGAGATCCGTCCGGCGTGCATGAGCTGGATGACGATGCGTCCGTCGGCCTTGTGCACGGCGTCGGTGACCTTGCGCCAGCCGGCGATGTGCTCCTCGGAGTAGATACCCGGGGTGAGCGGGTAGCCCTGGCCGTCGGCGTTTGGCTGGGTGCCCTCGGTGATGATGAGGGCGTGCGAGGCGCGCTGGGCGTAGTACTCGGCGTTCAGCTCGGTGGGTATGCCTTCCGGGGTGGACCGGTCCCGTGTCATGGGGGCCATCGCCAGCCGGTGCGGCAGGGAGATCTCCCCGGCGACGATCGGGTTCCACAGGGCGTTCAACATGGATGTTTCCTCGAATAAGGGTGGGAGAGAGTTGCGCGGTGGCGGGCTGGCGCGAGTAGCGCGTAGGCGGTGACCGGCCGGACGGGCCTGGTGACCTTCCACCGTGAAAGGCGGACCGCGTGGAGGGGCGGTCGAGGGTGCGGGCGGGCTCGCCGCGCACATGACCGCCGCCATGGCGATGCTGGGCCCTGGCTGTTTGTCACAGGGGGAGACGCCGAGTGGGTCGGTCTTCCCCATGCCGGAAAACGCATCGGTCGTGTGCGGCAGCGTCCGTGCCGTTGTCACAAAGGGACTGCCGCACCGGAGTCGGAGCGGTGGTCAGCCGCGGTAGCGATCGGCCGGGACCCGCAGCGACAGGTTCGGGACGAGCGCCTGACGCGCCTTCTCGAACGACTCCCAGTCGCTGATCTCCGGCAGCGACAGGATGGTGACGGGCTCCCCGGCGTCGAGGCCGACGAGCGCCGCGTCGACGGCGTCGTCCACGTTCATGACGATCTCGTCGGGGAATGTCGCGAGGTCGACACCGGAGCCGTCCCAGAGCTCCGTGCGGACAGCGCCCGGCAGCACGGCCTGCACCCTGACGGGGCTCTCGGCGAGCTCCTGCTGCAGAGCCTGGGTGAACGTCAGCACGAAGCTCTTGGTGCCGCTGTAGACGGCGCTGACGGGCAGGATGTTGAGAGCCATGGCAGAGGAGATGTTCACGACGGTGCCGTGCCCGCGGGCCGTCAGCCCCGGCAGGACCGCGATGGTCAGCCTGGTCAGCGCTGTCACATTGAGGTTGATCAACGCCTCGTAGGCCGCCGCGTCGGCGGCAGTCAGCGGCGTGAGCAGCGCACCGCCGGCGTTGTTGACCAGCATCTCGATGCTCTCGTCGGTCCGCAGACGCTCCTCGACCACGGAGATCTGCGCCGCATCGGTGAGGTCCGCGGTGACGACGTCCACCGCGCGGCCCGTGCGGCTGCGGATGTCCGACGCGAGCGTTTCCAGCCGCGCGGTGTTCCGGGCCACCAGGATCAGGTCGTAACCCCGGTCGGCAAGCCGATGTGCGTAGGCGGTACCCAGGCCGGCGGACGCACCGGTGACGACGGCGGTCTTGTTCTGCGTGGTCATGGGGTGGATCTCATTTCTGGTCTGACGGATGAGCGGATGAGCAGGGGCCAGAACGTCGGCCGCGCTTTAGATTACGATAGCTATCTAAAGCGGTCCGGTCAACGGACCCGGCGTCGCCGGCCACCACACGCGACCGGAGACCGCTCGACGCACACGGAGCCGCAGGATCGGCGCCGAGCGGGTTCGGCTGACGGCTCCTCGGGTGCCCGGTCGCCATGGACGGCTGCATGTACCGCCCTCACGACGGGCGCGGACACGGCGAACGACATCTCTACGGAGACCCGCGCAGCGCACATACGCCGAGCACGACGCGAGCCGCCTCCAACCGGCGCCGGATCACCCCCGGCCACTCGGGGGCGAGCAGCACGGACTCCGACCTCGACAACCCCTCGGCTTGCCACGCACAGGCTCAGGTGCCCAGACATAGGACCCACGTGCCACCAAAGGCGACCGAACAGGCCCGTTCAGTCGCCACGCATGCGCTCCACGAGATTTCGCATCGGCGCCTTCTCGCAACCACACCCGGGAACGGAGGCATCACACGGCGGAAGTCACCGCCGGTTCGGATGCCGGCCCACGACCTTCTCGCCTTGCCGCAGCGAGAAGGATTCGCACGAAAGAAGTTGTCTTGGCCGGCCGCCCGCGCTTCACATACGATAGATGCACTTCACTATCTATCGTGGGACAGGTGGCTGATGAGTCGCGTTTCGCAAGCGCAAGCGCTCGAGAACCGTAGGCGCGCGGTCGCCGCGGCCTCCCAACTCTTCCGGGAGCGCGGCGTGAACGGCATCAGCGTCGCCGATCTGATGAAGTCCATCGGGCTGACCACGGGTGGCTTCTACAAGCAGTTCCCCTCAAAAGAGGCCCTGGTGGCCGAGGCCGCTCAAGCCGCTTTCGGGGACCTCGACCTACTCCTGGCGGAGTTCGACACGACCCACGGAGATCACGACACCGCGCGCGGCGCCCTCGTCGACTTCTACCTGTCGACCGAGCACCGTGACCAGCCCGGCACCGGTTGTCCCACCGCGGGATTCGCGGGGGACACGGCTCGCGAGTCCACAGCTGGGGAGGTGCGCGAAACGTACGCGGCTGGAGTCCAGGAATTCGCCGCGTGGATGTCCACCGACGCCGACGACGGCCTTCCCGTGGTGGCCACTCTGGTCGGCGCGATCCTGCTTGCCCGGGCCACGGCGGGAACAGAACTGTCGGAGAAGATCCTGGCGTCGACCCACAAAGCCCTGACCGCACCACACCGGCCTTGACCGAGATACTGAACCCAGGTTGGCCGGGTGTGGCCCAACGCCACGTAGTCAAAGGGTTGTTGGTCCCGTCAAGGGGATTGGTTCCCTGCGGCGGCAAGGACGTACTTCCCGTGCCGCCGCAGTCGGTCCAGGTCTTCCTCCCGTAATTCCGAGCTCGGCACTGGCGACTGGAGGTCAGCCGGAAGCCGAACTTCCTCACCTCCGACGCGCCTCTCGTAGTCTGGCGCCCGCACGCAGCGAGCGATGCCTTCAGCGGATTCGGGCTCAAGCTCAGCGGCGTGGGCAACTGTAATCAACACATCGCGGACAGTTGCCAGCACGTCGTCGTCGGACATCCGGACCAGCACGCGGCGCTCGGCAAGGCCGAGTTGAGGAAACGAGGCCCCGTGCTTCGTTTCAATGCCGGCCCCGGCGTCCGCGAGAACCCCGACGGGAATCACGAACCGATGGGAGACATCTTGCACATCTGGACCACTCGCCGGTGACAGCAGCGAAGTTGGCACTTCAGTGACCCGGTGATTTCTTTCGGCTTCATTCGCCTGCGCCTCAGCGGAGGCGTGGGCGTAATTTCCGACGGACGCTCAACGCATGAGGAGAGCTCCGCGAAGGAAAATGTCGTCCACCGTCCTGGCCGTGATTGACCGTCAGGAACGGGTGCTGCTGTGCAGAGTTCACGGCGAGTCCACTTGGCGGCCGATCAAGGCAAGGGTTATCCGTGTCCGGCCGTCCAGATTTTCCGTCATTCACGTTTTGGATCAGCTCTTCTCGCACTGGTTCCTTGCACGCACTCCGGCAGTCGGAAGAATCAACCCGCTACCGGAGCCAGGCGGCCCGAACGTATCGACACATGTCTTCGTCGTCCGGCGCAGCAGAATTGGGTCCATTGTCGCCGGGACCAGGTCTCCTGGCATTCCCGCTTCTTGCCACTCGGCAACAACCGCTCCAGCCGAGCCCACCGCCCGTTGGCCACATCACGCCCCACGATCGGTGATCATCGCCCGCCCAAGATCTACCTTCGCAACACGTCCCAGCTAACGCACCAGCGGCAAGGTGAGCTCCGGCCTGTACGCACAGCAAGAAGCCCCGGCCTCCCGGAACAAGGGACGACGTGCCGTGCCAGACGCCGACGAGACAGCGCCCAGTGGCCCCACAAGCTGACGCATGGAGCAGAACGGTCCAATCGCCCTTGGCCTCTGCCCCCACAACGCCCACCAATCATCCGCTGCAGGTCACAGAAGCTGCAGCTCAGAGGCAATACAGCTCGCCTCCCCGCTCTCCTGCCTCCATACAGAGGACAGCCGCTGGCGCGCATCCGCTAGGCTGTCCCTGGTCAGCCGTTGGTACGTCGCCCTGTCTGCTCAGATGGCAGTGCAGAGCGTGTCGCACCACGTCTGACCAGCGGGCTTGTGCTCCTAGTCGAAGATCCGCAGCCTGGGTTTTCGACAAGGTTTTCCACAAGCCCCCGCCTTCGTAGCTCAGGGGATAGAGCACCGCTCTCCTAAAGCGGGTGTCGCAGGTTCGAATCCTGCCGGGGGCACAACGGTCAAAGGCCCCCACCTCCGAATTTTCGGAGGTGGGGGCCTTTGACATGCACGTCTGACATCCAGGAGGGCGGTCACCAGCGACCTGGGGGTACCCAAGATCGCCATATCAACGCGGGCACGACTCCAGCAGCTCTGAGCAGAGGGACCGTGCCGTGGCGAGCGTCATACAGCCGGATCACGCGAAATTGACCAAGCACACAGTTCAACCAAACCACTTGCACACTCACAGCAGGAGGGGGCCGAATCCTTCATTGGACGGCCAGGCGTCAGCCACCACGGCGGAGACCACGGTCCCGCCGAATCGACTGGGCCCGGAGTGCCATGAGTCGGCGATGGCGTCGACCAGGAACAGGCCGCGTCCGTGTGCCTCGCTGGCCTCTGGGCGCCGCAGTCGCACATTCGCCGGGAACCCCGGCAAGCTAACCGCGCGCCCTTGTCCGGCCGCTGACTCGTCACTCCGTGCCCCCTTCCAGTCCAAGTGGCCTTAGCCACTTCGTGGATAGTGGCATTAGCCACTTGGAGTGTGCAAGTGGTTCGGCGCAACTGCCGGGCTGTCAGGTGAGGGGGTAGCCCTGTTCGAAGGCCCAACGATGCGGGGGATAGGTGGCTTCGGCGAACTCCAACGGCCGGTCCTGAAGGTCGAAGACGACGTGGTGAACGATCAGAACGGCTGAACCGGCCTCCAGTTGGAGGTCCGATGCCTCCTCTTTGGTGGCGCTCCGGGCGCACATGCGGTCCTCGGCATAGCTGCCCTGGCGGCCCGTCATGTTCTCGACGTACATGAGCGTCCCCTCCTGGATCCGCTCCGGCTCCAGGAGCTTCGGCGCACGCTGGCCGACGTCAGGGGCGAACCACGAGGTAGACAGGGTGATCGGCCCGTCATGGTTGTTGGTCACCCGTCGCCGGTGCACGGCCCGACGGTCCTTGACCAGCCCCAAGGCTTCGGCAACGTGATCCGGCGCATCCAGCCAACCGGCCGACGTGATCACCGCGTACTCACCGGGCGTGTAGATCTTCCCGGTCTGCCGGGCCCGGCCGTACAGCTCACGCGCCCACCGGTTGACCTCCAGGCTGCGCACGTACGTGCCCGATCCCTGGCGCTTCTCGACGAGCCCCTGATGACTCAGCGCTTCCAACGACCGTGCAGCCGTGGGCCGGGACACCTTCCAGTCCGCCGCCAACTGGCGCTCAGAGGGCACCTCGTCCCCCGGCCTAAGGTCTCCCCGAAGGATCTGATCGCGGATGAAGTGCGCGATCTGCAGATACTTCGGCTGAGCCTCCTCGATCTGAGGCATTCGCCCTCCTCGTCCAAGTGGCTATGGCCTCTAGCCACTATAGAGTGAGTGGTCAACCCTCGACCCCGTACGCTTGCCGCATGAAGCGGTTGATCGTCGCAGCAGGAGGAGGGGGCGACGCAGTCGCCGCCGCAATGCTTCACGCCGCCCTCTACGGCGACGAGGACCAGGCGGTGATCCTCACGTACGCGTGGGACCGCCTCCTAATCGACCCGGTACCGGGCCCACGAGGACCGGACAACTTCACCGGCCTCGAACAGCTCACCCCGGCAGTCTGGACAGTGCCGGCGGATGCCCGCCCGATCGCTCCAGCGGGCTCCACGCTCCCCCGGCTTGCGGCAGAGCTCCCGCACACCTTCGCGCTGATCGATCCTCACCACGGCGCCGAGGGCATCACACGCCAACTCGAAGAGCTGATCGGCCACTTGTCACCGGAGTCGATCGATCTGCTCGACGTGGGGGGCGACATCCTGGCCCGGGGCGACGAGCCGACACTGAAGAGCCCGCTCGCGGACGCCCTCACGCTTGCCGCATGCTGCCAGGTCAACGCACCCATCCGGCTACTGGTCGCAGGCCCCGGCCTGGACGGCGAACTACCGCTCGACGACTTGCGCGGAATGCTCGGCCCTCCCGTCCACACCCTCACGGCGAAGGACGTCGAACCGATCAGCGCGGTCCTGGAGTGGCACCCGTCCGAGGCCACCGGCATGCTCGCAGCCACCGCCCGAGGCGTACGCGGCACCTGCGAAGTCCGAGACGCTGGCCTACCCGTCGCGCTCACCGACGAAGGCCCCACCGTCCACGAGGTCGACCTGGACGACGCCGTCACCCGCAACCAACTGGCCCGCGCCATCCTGGCGACCGAGACGCTGGACGAGGTCGAGGCCCGCAGCCGGGAAATCTGCGGCTACTCGGAAATCGACTACGAGCGCAACAAGGCCGCATGGCTCAAGGACCAGCCACCCGCGGACTTGGTCCCGCAGACGGTCTTGGCCCAACTCGACCAGTTCGAGGACGAGGTGCGACGCCGCGGAGTCACACACACAACGTTCCGCCACCTCACCGAAGCCCTGAACCTCAGCGGCTCCCAGCGTGAGGACCTACGCCAACTCCTCATCAGCAGCCGCCCGGAGCAGTACACCGCTCCCCTGTGGCGCATCCCAGACGAAGCCTGAGTAGCGACTCCTGCGGGTCGGCAAGGCGCTGAACTCATCCTGCGCACACGACTTCAACCACCACGGCGATAGCTCTCCAGGTGCTGCCCCTGGGTGAATTTTGCATAGTGACACGCCTTCCTCAAATCCTCCTCAGGAAAACGATCAAGATCTTGTCGCGTGCATGCCCTACGCATAACGTTCAAGTGCTCGATCGCCACGGGGGCGGTCCACCGGAAAGGTGTCACATGGGCATCGATTCACGGCGCGCTTCGACCGGCGCTGCCACTGCTGCATTGCTTCTCTGCTTCGGAACTGTGGGCACTGCTGCCGCTGAGGAAGTTCCGGCCGACGACACGGCCATATCTGCTGACCAGACGACGGACATCAACGACAGACAGGGCTGGGAGGACGACACCGACCAGCCGGTTCACGAGAGGACGCCACGTCGGTGTGACGGCCCGTCGACGTGGTACAGCATCACCTCGAAGAAGGCGTACCACATTCCTTCGTGGTGGAACGGCACCAAGTACAAGGACGGTCCGGGTGGCACCATGTCCGTGTCGGTGACCAAGGGTGGCACCATCTCCCTCGAAGTCGGGGGCTCGATCGAGTTCTCGTCCAACGCAATCGTGGCAAAGGCCAAAGCGCAGGTCAGCACCAAGATCACCGGCAGCGTGACCGTCACCACCGGACACACCTATACCCGCGAGATCGGCAAGAACAAATACGGTCACTTGCAGTACGGTTCGTGGGGCTACAAGGTGAATTGGAAGAAGTACAAGTCCAGCGGCAACGGTTGCAATGGCATCGAGATCGGCCACGGCACGGCGACACTGCCCACGTCCGAGACTGGTTGGAAGTACCGGGAAACTTCGTCATGACATATTCGAGCCCGCGGGCCTGGCTCACCGGATGCGCTGTGGCGGCGTCATCGTTCCTGCTCGCTTCGTGCACGTCCGGCAGCGGTGACGACACGAACGCCAACTCTTCCTCGTCGCCTGCACCGAGCGTCTCTCAGACGGCAACCGGGTCGTCCGAAAAGAAGCTCACCGAGCAGGCCCAGGCAGCACTTGCCGCCGTCCACAGCGGGACGATGGTTGAGGCTGGTGCCGAGCGTGTGACCGACGGCATCCACACCGAACCCAACCTGAGCGAGGGTAAGACCTACAGGCTCAACCTGGTGTGCTTCGGCAGCGGCAACGCGCAATTGGCGTTCACACCGGGGAGCGCCGGCGCCAAAACCACGGTGCCATGCGATCAGTCGGTGGTACAGCAACGGATCACCGCAAACAAGCCGATTCGCATCGACGTCGACGGCACCAAGGGATCGACAGGCATGATCGCCTGGCAGATCGACGCCATCTGACCCAGGCACCCAACAAGCGCGCCCTCCAGCATGACCTCTGGAGGGCGCTCAGGTATGCGCTGAACTGGCCACACAGCCAAGCCGAGGCAAGCGGTGTCAAGCATCAGGTGAGGCCACTGCGTCAAGCATCAACCGAGACAAGACATGCCCCTGAACCCCACTGAGTTACAACTTTCTCTACGAGTTCGAGTTCAAGCCCTGCCCCTTCGGGCGGGGAGGGTGATCCCTGGACAACGGCCCGCATGCTCCAACGAAGCCCAAGCCGTCGCGCACCTTGAAATAACAGGACTCGACAGCTCACCCCGGGAACCTCAGCTCTCCCACGCTTCACGAACCCCCAGGGCTTCAGCCTCTGTCCCCGGCGGTCACCGGCCTACGGCGCCATAGCCCAACCGGTCGGGGGGCTCTTGCCTTCGGCATCCGGTCGCGCTGGCCCTATCGGCTTCCGGTCGTCGCTGCGTTGATCACGCCCCACCGGCCCCCACGGGGCCGGCGCGGGCTCGGGGCTCGGGGCTTCGCTCCTGCCTTCGGCCCGCGCCGCCCCGGCCCCGGCCTCGCGCCACTCACGATGCCCCGGGGTGATCACACTTCACGCTCTGATCCCGCCTATGGGCCGATGCACCGGACCGATCCTGATTCCCCTCCCTTGACCCACATCACCAGGCCGCATCCTGAGTAGCTGTTGTCGTTCCGATCTTGAGCGGTGTCCGTCGAACGGGAGTCTCGATTGGGTGGTCGTGGGGTGTTCGGT
>NZ_JAPWHT010000769.1:0-2592 GCF_027270795.1 Streptomyces sp. ActVer | reverse complement strand
GACGTACGCGCCGCCGGCGTGGACGCCTTCCTCACCGCGGACCTGCGCCACCACCCGGCGTCGGAAGCCCGCGCCCACAGTCCCCTCGCGCTGCTCGACGCGGCGCACTGGGCCACCGAGTGGCCCTGGTGCGAGCTGGCCGCCGCCCAGCTCGACGAGATTTCCGACCGTCACGGCTGGGACCTGCGGGTCCATGTCTCGAAGACGGTCACCGACCCGTGGAACTCCCACTCCCCTTCACCTGGAGCCCCCAACTGAACGCCGCGCCCGCCGACCAGATCCGACTTCTCGACGTCCAGTCCCTCGACGCCCGTCTGCAGCAGCTCGCGCACAAGCGGAGGTCGCTGCCCGAGCACGCCGAGATCGAGTCGCTGACCAAGGACCTCACGCAGCTGCGCGACCTGCTCGTCGCCTCGCAGACCGAGGAGAGCGACTGCTCCCGCGAGCAGACCAAGGCGGAGCAGGACGTCGACCAGGTGCGCCAGCGCGCCTCCCGCGACCAGCAGCGCCTCGACTCCGGCGCCGTCACGTCCCCCAAGGACCTGGAGAACCTCCAGCGCGAGATCGCCTCCCTCGCCAAGCGCCAGGGTGACCTGGAGGACGTCGTCCTGGAGATCATGGAGCGCCGCGAGTCCGCGCAGGAGCGGGTCGCCGAACTGACCGAGCGGGTCTCCTCCGTCCAGTCGAAGATCGACGACGCGACGGCCCGCCGGGACGCCGCGCAGGAGTCCCTCGACGGCGAGGCCGCCTCGGCGACGAAGGAGCGCGAGGTCATCGCGGGCTCCGTCCCCGCCGACCTGCTCAAGCTCTACGAGAAGCTCCGCGAGCAGCAGGGCGGCGTCGGCGCGGCCCGCCTCTACCAGCGCCGCTGCGAGGGCTGCCGCCTGGAGCTCAACATCACCGAGGTGAACGACGTGAAGGCGGCCTCCCCGGACACGGTCCTGCGCTGCGAGAACTGCCGCCGCATCCTGATCCGCACGTCGGAGTCGGGTCTGTAGGCGTTTGTAGAGGTCTGCAGGGGTCTGCGGAGTCCTGTTCGGGTCTGTAAGGAGCTTCTGGCTTGCGCGAGTTGATCGTCGAGGCGGACGGGGGTTCCCGGGGAAACCCGGGGCCCGCGGGCTACGGAGCCGTGGTCATCGACGCGGCAACGGGGGAGACGCTGGCCGAGGCGGCGGAGTACCTCGGCGTCACCACGAACAACGTCGCCGAGTACAGCGGCCTCGTCGCGGGCCTCCGAGCGGCCCGCGACCTCGACCCCACGGCCACCGTGCGGGTCCGCATGGACTCCAAGCTCGTGGTCGAGCAGATGTCCGGCCGCTGGCAGATCAAACACCCCGCCATGCGCCCCCTGGCGGCCGAGGCCCGCTCCATCCTCCCGGCCGACCAGGTCACGTACGAGTGGATCCCCCGCGCCGAGAACAAACACGCGGACCGCCTGGCCAACGAGGCGATGGACGCGGGGAAGAGGGGCGAGCAGTGGTCGCCGGCGAGGTCGACGGCGGACCTGGACGCGGGCCGCACCGCGAGGCAGGCAGCGCCCGCTAAGGGGCGCGGGGAACTGCGCGACCAGCCCCCACCGACCCGCGGCCAGACGATTCCCGGCAGTACCCCCGAGGCACGGGCCCAGCTGGGAGCGCAGGGTTCCGTGGCGCCCACTAAGGGGCGCGGGGAACTGCGCGACCAGCCACAACCGCCCCGCAGCCAAACAACTCCCGCCAGCACCCCCTACACCAACGACATCCGAGCCGCACGGAACGTGGCCTCCGAGGCACCGGCCACTGGAGGCGCGCCTCCAGACCTCGGCACCCCCACCACTTTCGTACTGCTCCGGCACGGCGAGACCCCCCTGACCCCCCAGAAGCGGTTCTCCGGAAGCGGCGGCAGCGACCCCGCACTGTCGGACACGGGCCGCCACCAGGCGGAGCGCGTCGCGACCGCGCTAGCCGCACGCGGGACCGTACAGGACGTCATCTCGTCCCCCCTCACCCGCTGCCGCGAAACCGCAGAGATCGTTGCCGCCCGGCTCGGACTGGACGTACGGATCGAGGACGGGCTCCGCGAGACGGACTTCGGGGCCTGGGAGGGTCTGACGTTCGCCGAGGTCCGCGAGCGGTACCCGGACGACATGAGCGCCTGGCTGAGTTCCCCGGACGCCGAACCCACCGGCGGCGGCGAGAGTTTCGAGGCGGTGGCCCACCGGGTGGCCGCGGCCCGCGACGAGTTGCTCGCGGCGCACGCCGGCCGCACCGTGCTCCTCGTCTCCCACGTCACGCCCATCAAGACCCTCGTACGGCTGGCCCTGGGCGCCCCGCCGGAGGCCCTGTTCAGGATGGAACTGTCGGCGGCGTCGCTGTCGGTGGTGGCGTACTACGGGGACGGCAACGCGAGCGTACGGCTGTTGAACGAGACGTCCGCGCTGCGCTGAGCTGAGCGGGGGTTGGGCTCGGGGTGGGCTCGGGTGGTTGGTTGGCTGCGGGCCGTGGGGGTTGATCGCGCAGTTCCCCGCGCCCCTAAGGGCCAAGGCCGTGAAGTTACGGGTCTGGTGTGGTTGTCCATGGCGTCGTGATCTGCGGGTTCACCGGACGCGAGGAG
>NZ_JAPWHT010000768.1:0-2596 GCF_027270795.1 Streptomyces sp. ActVer | reverse complement strand
GCCTCGTTCGCGCGCGGGCAGGGCGGCTCTCAGCCGCTGCTCGTCCATCCGCAGCCCGGGGCCGCTCACGGGTACGTACGCCGTGGCCGCGCCGCGCGAACGCGCGTACTCGCGCAGGCCGTTCACCGAGTTGTGGTTGTCCAGCGACATCACCAGCCTGCTGCGGCGGGTGAAGGGGTACGCCTCGCCGACCAGTCGCAGCGCGCCGGTCGCGTTGGCGGTGAAGATCACGGCGTACTCGGCCGGGTCCGCGTTGAAGTGGCGCAGCACCGCGCGGCGGGCCTGGGAGAGCAGCTCTCCCGAGGCGCGGGAGGCCGGGCTCTCGGAGTGCGGGTTCCCGAAGACTCCGCCGGTGATGCGGGCGGCGCTGCCCCGCACGAGCGAGGTCGGTGGAAGGCCCGCTCCCGTGTGGTCGAGGTAGGTGTGCCCGCCGGCGTCGAGGTAGTCGAAGTCCTCGTCCCGTAAGTCCGCCAAGTCCCCTGCGTCGGCGTCGCCTTCGGGTATGTGGCCGGTGGTCTGCGCCTTGTCCACTGATCCTCCCGCATGAGAGGCCCGGCCCGTCCCCGAGTCCTGGGCCGGGCACGGTCTCCCAACATCATGCTGCTGTTCGTCCCGGTGGGAAGGGGTTGCCGGGAATCGGCGCGATCGTGCCGCTCGGACCGGAGCGACCCGGTCAGAGGGTGCCGACGGGCTCGGCCAGGACGGTGGTGACTCCGCGTGCGCGCAGTTCGGCGAGGATGCCGGGGTCGGCCGTGTCGTCCGTGACCAGGGTCCAGCCCTCGGGGAGGGTGGCCCAGGCGTGGAAGGGGCGGCGGCCGAGCTTGGCCGCGTGGGCGAGTACGTAGACGTGGTCGGCGCGGCGGGCCATGAGCTCCTTGAGGCGGGTCTGGCGCAGGTCCGCCTCGCAGATCCCGTGCTCCGGCGACACGCCGTCGGTGCCGAGGAAGACCCGGTCGAAGGTGAGCCGTTCGAGGGCGGCCTCGGTCAACGGGCCGACGAAGCCCTGGCTGAGCGGTCTGAGGGTGCCGCCGAGGCATTCGACATGCACCGTCTCGACGTCGGCGAGTTCCTGAAGCGCCGTCAGTCCGGTGGTCGCGATGGTCACGTCCTTGGCCGTACGCAGTTCGTGTGCGAGCGCGCCGACCGTGGAGCCCGCGTCGAGGAGCAGGGTCTCGCCGGGCTGGACCTGGGCCGCCGCCCAGCGGGCGATGGCACGCTTGGCGTCATAGGCCTCGCCGGTGCGCTGGCGCAGCGAGGCCTCCGGGTGCGCGGACAGGGCCATCGCGCCGCCGTACGTACGGGCGAGCCGTCCGTCGGTGGTGAGCCTGGCGAGGTCGCGGCGGATGGTGGAGGCCGTCACGCCGAACAACTGGGAGAGTTCCTCCACGCTGGTCAGGCCGGTGCTGGTGGCGAGTTGGACGATCCGGTCGCGCCGGGCCTTGGAGCCGATCGCAGACATCAGTCTCTGTCCTCTGGTGCCGATGGTGCCGATGGTGCCGACGGGCCGGGGTCAGCGGGCGGCGGCCGGAGCGGATGACATCTCGGCGGCCTGGCGCAGCGCCTCGACCATGCTACCGGCCTCGGCGCGGCCCGTTCCTGCGATGTCGAAGGCGGTGCCGTGGTCGACGGACGTGCGGATGACCGGCAGGCCCACGGTGAGGTTGACCCCCGCCTCGATGCCGAGGACCTTCACCGGGCCGTGGCCCTGGTCGTGGTACATGGCGACGATGAGGTCGTAGTCGCCGCGGCCGGCGAGGTAGAAGGCGGTGTCGGCGGGGAGCGGGCCGCGCGCGTCGATGCCGTCGGCGCACAGGACCTCCAGGGCGGGGACGATCTTCGTCTCCTCCTCTCCGTAGCCGAACAGACCGTTCTCGCCCGCATGCGGGTTGATTCCGCACACCCCGATCACGGGCGCGTCGACTCCTGCTCGGACCATCGCGTCGTGGCCGCGGCGCACGGTGCGCTCGACGAGTCCGGGCTCGATCCGGTTGACGGCGTCGATCAGACCGATGTGCGTGGTGACGTGGATGACCTTCACCTTGGGCGTGGACAGCATCATCGACACCTCCTCGACGCCGGTGAGACGGGCGAGGAGTTCGGTGTGTCCGGGGTAGAGGTGTCCGGCGGCGTGCAGGGCCTCCTTGTTGAGGGGCGCGGTGCAGATGCCGTGGACGTCTCCGTTCAGGGCGAGTTCGGCGGCGACCCGGATGTACTGGTACGCAGCGTCGCCGGCCTTCGCCGAGAGGGCGCCCCAGGGGAGGTCGGCCGGGAGCAGGCCGAGGTCGACGACGTTGATGCGGCCGGGCGTGAACTCGGCCTGGGCGGGACCGTCCACGGGCACGATGTCGCAGGTGACGCCGAGGATGCGGGCCGCCTCGCGGAGGCGTTCGGCATCGCCGATGACGACGGGACGGCAGCCGCGCAGGGTGTCGGCGTTCAGCAGGGCCGGGACGATGACCTCCGGTCCGATGCCGGCGCCGTCGCCCATGGTCACCGCGATGATCGGGAGCGGACGTCCGGCGGTGCCGGACTGCTCGGCGGGCGCGGCGGTGGGGGCTGCGTTCACGTGGGTTCTCCTAGCGGGGCGGGCGGGACG
>NZ_JAPWHT010000767.1:0-2605 GCF_027270795.1 Streptomyces sp. ActVer | reverse complement strand
CTGGAGAGAGGGGCTTACGCCCCTGATCTTTTAGGGGCGCGGGGAACTGCGCGATCAGCCACGACGCACCCGCACGTCTACGCACCGACCCCAGGCACGCTCATCAGGGGCGCGGAGAACTGCGCAGTCTCTTGACCTTTCGGGGCGCGAGCAACCCCCGCCGGGGCGACGGGTGAGGTCAGTCCGGGAGCCGTGTGCCGGAGAGACGGTGGGCCAGGGCCGTGCAGCGGCGGCCTGCGGAGACCGTGCGGACGGCCTGGCCGAGGGCCTTGCGGGAGCCGACCAGGACGACGAGCTGCTTGGCACGGGTGACGGCCGTATACAGAAGGTTGCGCTGGAGCATCATCCAGGCCCCCGTGGTGACGGGGATGACGACGGCGGGGTACTCACTGCCCTGGGACCGGTGGATCGTCACCGCGTACGCGTGGGCCAGCTCGTCGAGTTCGTCGAAGTCGTACGGGACCTCCTCGTCCTCGTCCGTCAGGACGGTGAGGCGCTGGTCGTCGAGGTTGAGGGAAGTCACCACCCCCACCGTGCCGTTGAAGACGCCGTTCTCGCCCTTGTCGTAGTTGTTGCGGATCTGGGTGACCTTGTCGCCGACCCGGAAGACGCGGCCGCCGAACCGCTTCTCGGGGAGGTCGGGGCGGGCCGGCGTGATGGCCTGCTGGAGCAGGCCGTTGAGGGTGCCGGCGCCTGCGGGGCCGCGGTGCATGGGCGCCAGGACCTGGACGTCACGCCGGGGGTCCAGCCCGAACTTGGCCGGAATGCGCCGCGCAGCCACATCCACCGTCAGACGCCCCGCCTCCTCCGTGTCGTCCTCGACGAAGAGGAAGAAGTCCTTGAGCTTGTCCGTGATCGGATGCTGGCCCGCGTTGATCCGGTGAGCGTTCGTCACCACCCCTGATTGCTGAGCCTGCCGGAACACCCGGGTGAGACGGACCGCCGGCACCGGCCCACCCTCGGCAAGGAGATCCCGCAGCACCTCGCCCGCGCCGACGCTGGGAAGCTGGTCGACGTCCCCGACGAAGAGCAGATGCGCCCCTGGCGGGACCGCCTTCACCAGCTTGTTGGCGAGTAGGAGGTCCAGCATGGACGCCTCGTCCACTACCACCAGGTCCGCGTCCAAGGGGCGGTCCTTGTCGTACGCCGCGGCGCCGCCCGGCTTCAGCTCCAGGAGCCGGTGCACGGTGGAGGCGTCCGCGCCGGTCAGTTCGGCAAGTCGCTTGGCGGCGCGGCCCGTCGGCGCGGCCAGGACGACCTTGGCCCGCTTCGCCTTGGCCAGCTCCACGATCGAACGGACCGTGAAGGACTTGCCACAGCCGGGGCCGCCCGTGAGCACCGCGACCTTCTCGGTGAGGGCGAGCCGGACCGCCGCCTCCTGCTCGGGGGCCAGCTCCACCCCCGTGCGGTCCTTGAGCCAGGCCAGTGCCTTGTCCCAGGCCACGTTCCCAAAGCCCGGCATGCGGTCCTCGTCCGTACGCAGGAGGCGCAGGAGCTGGGCCGAGAGGGACAGTTCGGCCCGGTGGAAGGGGACCAGGTAGATGGCGGTGACCGGTTCACCGCCGTCCAGGCCGGGCACGCGCTCCCGTACGACACCCGGCTCCTCGCCCTCCTCGGACGGCGCCGCCAGTTCCGCGAGGCACTCGATGACCAGGCCGGTGTCCACCTGGAGCAGTTTCACCGCGTCCGCGATCAACTGCTCCTCCGGCAGGAAGCAGTGGCCCTGGTCCGTCGACTGCGAAAGGGCGTACTGCAGGCCCGCCTTGACGCGCTCCGGGCTGTCGTGCGGGATGCCCACGGACTGGGCGATCTTGTCGGCGGTGAGGAAGCCGATACCCCAGACGTCGGACGCGAGCCGGTAGGGCTGGTTCTTGACCACCGAGATCGACGCGTCGCCGTACTTCTTGTAGATGCGGACCGCGATCGACGTCGACACCTCGACGGTCTGGAGGAAGAGCATGACCTCCTTGATCGCCTTCTGCTCCTCCCAGGCCTCGGCGATCTTCTTGGTCCGCTTGGGCCCGAGCCCCGGCACCTCGATGAGCCGCTTCGGCTCCTCCTCGATGATCTGCAGGGTGTCCAGCCCGAAGTGCTGCGTGATGCGGTCGGCGAAGATCGGCCCGATGCCCTTCACCAGACCGGAGCCCAGATAACGGCGAATGCCCTGGACCGTGGCCGGCAGAACCGTCGTGTAGTTCTCCACCGTGAACTGCTTGCCGTACTGCGAGTGGGAGCCCCAACGCCCCTCCATACGCAGGGACTCCCCCACCTGCGCACCGAGCAACGCCCCGACGACCGTGAGGAGATCACCGCCACCCCGACCCGCGTCCACCCGGGCCACCGTGTAGCCGTTCTCCTCATTGGCGTACGTGATCCGCTCCAGCACGCCTTCCAGAACCGCCAGGTTCCGCTCCCCGTTCCCCGCCCCTTGCTTGGACATGATCCGACGCTACCTCCCACCTACGACAACGCGGTTGGGCCTCCCCCGCATCCATGACATCTGCGGCCCGGCGGGGGCTGATCGCGCAGTTCCCCGCGCCCCTGAAGGGGCCCGCCCCCACCCTCCGGCAGCCGCCCTCCGGCCGAAGGGGTCGTGTCGGGGTTT
>NZ_JAPWHT010000766.1:0-2612 GCF_027270795.1 Streptomyces sp. ActVer | reverse complement strand
CGTCGCCGCCCCACGGGCCCGGGTACCAGGCGGTGAGCAGCGCGGCCGCGCGTTCCGCCGCCTCCGGGACGGCATGCGGGCGGCCCTGGACCAGGACCACGACCGTGGGGGTTCCCGTCGCCACGACGGCGTCCAGCAGGGCGTGTTGGGCCCTTCCGAGCCGCAGCCCCGCGAGGTCGGCGCCCTCTCCGCAGGTCATCTCGGACACGGCGCCGAGGGCCGCGCCGTTGGCGGCGAAGTCGGTCTCGGGGGTACGGGCGCTGCTGCCGCCCAGCGCGAGCACGGCCAGGTCGGAGACGCCGGCCTGGGCGATGGCCTCGGGGATCCCCGAGAGGTCGTTGCCGGTGAGGGCGCAGCCGCGGGCGTGGCGGACGTCCACTCCGGGCGGGGCGAGTCGCCGCAGCGCGTCGAGGAGACTGGCGCCGGCGCCTGGGCTCTGCGGGGCCGTGTAGTCGCCGAGTTGGTGGGCGGTGGTGGCGGCGTGCGGGCCGAGGACCGCGATGCGGGACACCGTCGGGCGGACGGGCAGGACGCCCCCGTCGTCGTGCAGGAGTGTGACCGCGCCTCGGGCGACGGCGGTGCTCAGTTCCCGGCCGCGGTCAGGTGACGGAGCGGTCAACCGGTCTTCGGCACAAGGCCGTTCGAACAGACCGAGACGGAACTTGAGGCGCAGCACTCGGGCGACGGCGGCGTCGAGCACGTCCTCCTGGACGAGTCCACGTTCGACTGCTTCTTCCAGGTGCGTGAATCCGTCGTCCCACAGGCTGAGGTCGACGCCCGAGTCGAGTGCCAGGGCGCCCGCCGAGACCGTGTCGCCGGTGATCCGGGCCAGCCGGTCGACGGCCAGGCCGTCCGCCATGACCAGCCCGCCGAAGGACCAGCGCTCGCGCAACAACCCTGTGAGCAGGGCCCTGTTGCCCGCGCAGGGAAGCCCGTCGACCTCGTTGTACGCGGCCATGACGGCAGCGGCTCCCGCCCGGACTCCGGCCCAGGCAGCAGGGAGATGGACCTCGTGGAGCTCGCGGGGGCCGAGTTCGGACTCCGCGGAGTTGCGGCCCCCGACGGTGGCGCCCTGTCCGGCGAAGTGCTTGAGCACCACGGCGGCCCTGTCCTCGGCGAACTGCCCGTCCGTGCAACCGGAACGGCCCTGCATGCCCCGCACCAGTGCCTCGGTGAGCCGGGCGGCCAGATACGGGTCCTCGCCGAAGCACTCCTCGGTACGGCCCCAGCGGGGGTCGCGCGCGAGGTCGAGGGCGGAGACGAGGGCGACATGGCCGCCACGGGCCCGCAGTTCGGCCGCGGCATGGGCGGCGGCCTGCTCGTACAGCTCGGGGTCCCAGGTGGCTCCGACGGCAAGGTTGACCGGCAGGACCGTGCCGTCCAGGGCCATGAGGCCGTGCGGGACCTCCTCGACCAGGAGCGCCGGGATGCCGAGGCGGCTGCTTTCCATCACGTGGCGCTGCACCAGGTCGGCGAGCGTGGCGCCGTCGGCCGCGCCCGCGCCGGTGGAGTGGTCGACGCCCGACCAGGCGTCCGCGCGCAGGAGTCCGTACAGGGCGCCGAGGCCTGCGAAGCGCTCGGTCTCGGCGTACAGCGCCTCGGTCAGTTCGAAGCCGTCCGGTGTGCGGCGGTAGGCGTCCCAGCCGTACATCCGCTGGTTGAGCTGGCCGGCCTTCTCCCGCAGGGTCATGCGGGCGAGCAGGTCGGCGACCCGGTCGCCGACGGCGGCGTCCGGGTCCAGGTAGCGGGGGCCCCGCGTGTCGTGGCCCCGGGAGACCTCGGGTGTCTGCTCGGGCCGGGCGGCCGCGTGTTCCGGAGTCGGCATGCGACCGGTTCCTTCCGTGCGGTTCTCGCGTGGGGCTACGGGGACGTACCGGTCAGGTGGCCCGGGTTCAGGTCAGTCGGGTTCAGGTCAGTCGGGTTCAGGTGGCCCGGGTTCAGAGAGGCCGAGGTCAGGTGGTCCGGGACGAGGGTGGCGGGCCGCCGTGTCCGAGCCGGGCCAGGGCCACGGCGCCGCGGCAGCCGTCCGCGACCCAGTCCAGCGTCAGGCCGAACGCCTTGAGGCGCTCGCTCAGAAGAGCTGTCAGGGGTCCTTCGGGGCCGAGCAGCCCTCCGGTGGCGACGATCCGCTCGCCCTGGCTGGGTGCCAGCGCGCGGACCGGTTCCAGCAGGTGGTCCGCCGCCTCGTCGAGGATCGCCCGCGCGACGGCGTCCTCGTGCCGGGCCGCCTCGGCGACCAGCGGGGCGAGCCGGGCGAGGTGGATCGGGGGCTCGGCCATGACTGCGGGCAGCAGGTGCATGCGGTAGGCCGCGCGCCGGTCGGGCGACCACTCCGGCTCCGCGGGGAGGCGCTCGCGGGCGGGCCCGGAGACACCGGAGGCACTGACAGCGGCGGAGCCATCAGCGCTGACCGGGCCAACCGCGCGGTTCGGACCGCTCGCACCAGGCGGGCTCTCCACACCATCGCGGCTGCCCGCACCACTCGGGCTCCCCACACCATCCCGGCCTCCGGCACCGCCCAGGCCGCCCTCACCACCCAGGCCACCGTACGGCCGGTCCTCCGCGTACGGCAGCGCCTCGGCCGGCAACCCCAGTGCCCGGCCGACCGCGTC
>NZ_JAPWHT010000765.1:0-2685 GCF_027270795.1 Streptomyces sp. ActVer | reverse complement strand
GCGGGGCTGTGCCACTTCCTGGAGACCATGTGCGAACTCCAGTCACAGGACCGGGGGTTCAACGACCTGGCCTCCATGCGGCTGCCGGAGAGCGCCTGCCTGGCGGGCGCCCAGACCCGCATCCGCGAACTCGGTGTACACATCGTCGAGCGTGCGCAGGAGCAGGGCAGCCTGCGCCCCGACCTCACCCCCGAGGACCTTGCCTTCGTCATCTGGTCGCACAGCCGCGTCACCGAGGCCACCCACGCCATCGCCCCGGACGCCTGGCGCCGCCACCTTTACCTTCTGCTCGACGGCTTCCGAACCGACCGCGCCCACCCGCTGCCGGCGCCGCCGCTCACCGAGGAGCAGCTGTACCGCGCCATGATCAGCCTCGGCGGAAACGGGGCCTGCGGCGCCTGACCGTCGGCACGCGTCGTTGTCTCAAGGCGCCGCGGGAGCCCCTTCCCGGCGACCAGGCCGAGCCGGTACGCCTCCGTCCCCGCGACGCAGAGTTCGTGGAGGCGTTTGGTGACCTCCGCGTGCACCGGCGACACGGCGTGCGTCGAAGGCCGCCTCAGGGCTGGCCACCCGCTATGACAAGACACCCGAGAGCTATGCCGCAGGACTCCACCTGCGCGGGTCCATCCTCTGGTTACGCAGCCTTCCAGCCCTCCCGTGACCTCAACTCAGAACAGGCCCTAGGCGCCGGCAGTCCATGGCGGCCTGTAGCAGAGCGCGGGCGGCGGGGGAGACCGTGCGGTAGCGGTGCAGGAGTCCGGCTCCTCCGGCTAGGAGCTGGGTGATGCGGCCGTCCTTGGTGTACGCGAGGGCGTGTGCGAGATGCCGGTCGCCCGCCGACGCCAGTTGTGCGGCGCTGGCCAGCGCCGCGGCGTCGAACCGGTCGGGCAGATAGATGCTCTGCCCGGCCAGCAGTTCACGTGCCTGGGGATGGGGGTCCTCCTGGCCGGGCAGAGGGAAGGCGGTGTAGGTCTTGGCGTACTCCGGCCACAGCGTGGCCAGTACCAGAGTGGGCCGGCGTTCGGTGTCGGTGAGCAATGCGTGCAGGGCTGCGGCGATGCGTTCACCGGTGTTCGGGGCCGCCCCGAGATAGTGTTGGGCTTCGGTGAGCCAGATGACTGTGCAGGGTGCGACGTGCTGCAGGTCGGCGAGGGCGGCGCCCGCGCGGGTGGGATCAAAGGGGTGCCACAGCCGCCAGCCCGCCCGCGCCAGGGGCTGGATAGCCTCCCAGCACGCACGGGTCTTCCCGGTTGACGAAGCCCCCACTAGCACCGCCATGTGGCTCTTCCCTTGACCCGCCGCCGACACCAGCTGCTCCAACTCAGCGTCGTGCGGCCGCACCACATACGCTGGCAAGTCGGCGGCCAGCCGCGACAGCCCGTTCGTCCCGTCGAACATCGGGCGCGCTGTGACGTCCGTGGCGGGATGCACTTCCAGGTCGTACGGGCTGACTCACCGATGGCCCGCCCCAGCACCGCAGCCCGCCTGCCGGTGTGCTCCGGCGCCGGGGGTGGAGGCGGCTCGGGCGCACAGGCAAGGGCGCGCAGGTTCAGCAAGGGGCGCGGTTCAAGTGACAACGCTCGGGCCAGAGCGCCGACCGTCTGCGCCGACGGCGCCGGTGCCACCGGGCCGAAGGCCTGGCTGACCACGGTCCGGCCCAGCCGGGCGCGACGGGCCAGTGTCGTCTTCGTCAGCCCTTCCGCGACCAGGCCTGCCTCAAGGCGAGCCCGTAACTCCGCCAGGGCCGCCCCCGGATCCCGCAAGCCCTCCGTGTCCACTCCCGCCTCGCCACAGCTCGCCCGTAGAGACGGACTCCGGATCGCTCGCTCCTGGTGCCCGGCTTCCGGTCCATCTCGCCGCCAAAGGAGGGCAACGGACCGCCATTGCCCACCGGATGACTGTGCATGAAGGTGACGCCATCACAACATCCCCCTTACGCACAGGATTTCATCCGTCCCCGGCAGTCCGGACGAATTCCGCGGTACTGGCTTGGCGGCAGGCACCTCCCTTCGGGCGCGCGCTCCGGCTGGGCGGCACGGCCCCGACTGGTCGCCAGGGGTGCCGGACCGAGCGAGTGCTGTCCTTCCCGGCGGGCTGACCGCGCCCGCACGACACCCGGACGTGCGACAACTCGTGCCTGAGTGTGGAGCGTTCGCTGTTGTTCGCGTTCGACCGGCCGCACCCCGGCGAACAGGGGCGACGCCAGATTGGCCACAAACACCAGTGCATCGATTCCCGGGAGGGGCCGTAATGTCCGACCGCACTGCCTTCGTCCTGCTGGCCTCCGCCCTGGCCGTCATCGTCGCCTCGATGGTCGCGGTCGCCGCCGGTTGTCTGGCGCGACTCGACCAGGCCACCTTTCCGGTAGCTCTCATCCAGGCGGCCAAAGCCTTCGCCGCGGCGCTGGCGGCCGCCCTCGTCGCGGTGGCCCGTCAGTGATCGGGGCGTCCGCCGGACCGGCGTGCCTCTTGACTTCACAAGACCCCCGCGCCAGATTCCTGACTCCGCATCAGAACCGGGGCGCCACAGGCTTGTTGCCTCCCGGGGCACAGCACGTCCTCACCTCCCTTCGCCCTGTTGGAGTGCTGCCATGTCGACAACCGCGGGTCCTGCGAGACGTACCGAAGCCCCCTCACAGCCCGGCCCGTCGCGGCGCCGGGTGCTCGGCGCCGCTACTTCGGGCGG
>NZ_JAPWHT010000764.1:0-2695 GCF_027270795.1 Streptomyces sp. ActVer | reverse complement strand
GGCGTCACCCTGATGTGTGCGGCGCCCGCCGTCCTGAACGCCGTGCTCGACGCGGCCGCCGGCTGGGAGGGCGAGATCCCCGGCCGCGACCGGGTCCGGATCGTCTGCGCGGGCGCGCCGCCGCCGACCCGCACGATCGAGCGCGTGATGGGCGAGCTGGGCTGGGAGTTCATCCAGATCTACGGGCTCACCGAGACCTCGCCACTGGTCACGGTCAACCGGGGGCGCGAGGAGTGGGACGACCTGGAGCCCACCGATCGTGCGCGGCGGCTCGGGCGGGCGGGGGTGCCCGCGCTCGGCGTACGCGTCGATGTGGACGTCGACGGTGAGGTGCTGACCGCGTCGAACCACAACCTGGACGGCTACTGGGACCAGCCCGAGGAGACCGCGAAGGCGCAGGCGGGTGGGTGGTTCCACACCGGGGACGGCGGATACCTCGACGACGAGGGCTACTTGGTGATCTCCGACCGCAAGAAGGACGTCATCATCTCGGGCGGCGAGAACGTCTCGTCGATCGAGGTGGAGGACGTGATCACCTCGCATCCGGCCGTGCGCGAGGTCGCGGTCATCGGCATTCCGGACGCCAAGTGGGGCGAGTCGGTGACCGCACTCGTCGTGACGGACGGATCGGGCGTCACCGCCGAGGAGTTGATCGCACACTGCCGTACGCGGCTGGCCGGTTTCAAGACGCCCAAGCGGGTCGACTTCGTGGAGTCGCTGCCGCGCACGGCGACGGGGAAGCTGCAGAAGTTCAAGCTGCGCGAGCCGTTCTGGCGGGAGTGACGGAAAGGACGACGGCAGGAGTGAGGGGGTGACGGAAGCGGGTCCCGCTTCCGTCACCCCCTCCCCACGCCTTCAGAGCATCACCGGTGGCTGAACCACGCCATCGCCGGCAGCGCCCTGTCGTCGTAGCCGAACAGGGCCTGGTTCTCCCAGCCGTTGCCGGAGGAGGCGTCGGTGGGATCCCAGCCGTTGCCGGTGACCGCGGTCCAGGTGGACTCCCAGTAGAAGATGCCGAGCCCGCGGCCGTTCGGGACGGCCTCCACGATGCTCGCCACGTCCTTCATCCACTGTGTCTGGCCGGCGGTCGAGGCCGGGTAGCCGGGCACCAGCTCGCTGCTGAGGTCGATGATGTTCTCGTGCGAGTCCTTGCTGTCGAGGCGGAAGGGGTAGGCCGTCTCGGCGAGGTACACCGGCTTGCCGTAGCGGGTCGCCGCGTCGTCCAGGGTCGTCTGGAAGTCGGCGAGCGTGCCGTGCCAGTAGCCGTAGTAGGACAGGCCGATGACGTCGAACTTCACGCCGTTGGAGACCGCGCTGTCGAACCACCAGCGGGTGCCCGCCAGATCGCCGCCCTTGGCGAGGTGCAGGGCCACGGTCGTACCGGAGTTGACCGCCTTGACCGCGTCGTAGCCGGAGTTGAGCAGCCCGGCGAGCTGCGACCAGTTCGAGGTGGAACCCTCGTTCCAGAGCATGCCGCCGTTGATCTCGTTGCCGACCTGCACCATGTCGGCCGTGGTGCCCTGCGCCTTCAGCGCGTTCAGCACGTCGTACGTGTGGTTGTAGACGTCGGTCTTCAGCTGGCTGTACGAGTGTCCGGCCCAGGCGGCGGGCTTGGACTGGGCGCCGGGGTCGGCCCAGGTGTCCGAGTAGTGGAAGTCGACGAGGAGCTTCATGCCCTGCGCCTTGACTCGCTTGGCCGTCGCCAGCACGCGTGTCTTGTTGTTGTAGCCGTCGGCGGGGTTCACCCACACCTTGAGGCGGGCGTAGTTCTGCCCGGCGGACTTGAGGATGGCGAGCGCGTCACCGGTCGTGCCAGAGTTGTACTTGTAGACGCCGCCCTTGGCCTCGCTCTTGGCGAGCGACGACACGTCGGAGCCCTTGATGGGCAGGCCCGCCGTACCGGATATGAAGGTCAGGTCGTCGACGTTGATCCAGTTGCCCGCCTTCGCATCGGAGTTGATGCTGATCGTGCACTGGTTGTTCGTCACGGCAATGGGGGTGACGATCCGTATCCAGCCGCTGGACGAGACCGGGATGTCGGTGCGCTGTTCCGCACCGCCGCAGTTCTTCAGCGCGAGGTAGGCGGAGTTCTGGCCGCCGCCCGAGCGCACCCAGGCGGTGAGCTTGTAGTTGCCGTTGGTGAGGCCCGAGAGGTACTGGTACGTCTCCACCTTGTAGGCGGAGGCCGAGTAGTGCGTCAGGCGGTAGCTGCCGCCGTGGCCGCCCGCCTCCGTGAAGGAGGCCGCGGTCTGGCCTCCCGCGGAGTAGGTCGACCAGCCGGTCGGGGTCGTGGTGCCTGTGCCGTTCGACTCGAAGCCCGCGTTGGTGAGGGTGCTTGCGGCGTGGGCGCTCTGCGCGGGCAGGGCGGTGAGGGCGAGGCCGGCTGCCAGCGGGAGCAGCAGGGCCCTGAGTGTGCGTCTGGGATGGAACATCGTCGTCCGTCGTCCCTTCGACGTGATGATGTGGATGTGCCCCTGAGTGGGGCGTGGGGGTGGCGTGGGGTTCTTCGCCCCCGCCGCCCCTACCCGTCCCGTCCTTTCGGGGGCCAGCCCCCGAACCCCCGCTCCTCAAACGCCGGAGGGGCTGACTACTAGCCCGTCCGGCGTTTGAGGACGAGGCCGTTCAGGCCGATGCGGGGGTCTGGGGGCGGAGCCCCCAGAAGGGACGGGAACGGGTAGGGGCGGCGGGGGCGAAA
>NZ_JAPWHT010000763.1:0-2703 GCF_027270795.1 Streptomyces sp. ActVer | reverse complement strand
CCAGGGCGACCGCGGCGCCGACGGCGAGCGCCGCCGGTACGGCGGCCAGGAGCGGGGCGAGCACGACGGCACGCAGGCGAGGCCGTTCCCCGCCGAGGTGCGCCGGATACGGCCGATCTGGGGTGGGGCGCGCTTGCGGAGTGGGCGCGGTCATCAATCGTGTCCTCGGTCGTGTCCTGGGCGGGATGCGACACCTGGTGCTCAACTGGCGGTCACTATATGGGAGTTCGTGATCGGACCGGGCAGGATTCGTGCCCGCTTTCACAAGTCGTCCCCAATCCGGGGGCCGACCCTCCTTCGCTCGCCGGGGGTCACTGTCAGTGACGGGGGGCATTCTTGGAGGCATGACGGAAACGGATCTCGGGGAGCTGCGGTCGGAGCTGCGGAAAGCCGTGCGCGGAGAGGTTGCCTTCGACGCGACGGCGAGGGCGCTGACCACCATGGACGCGTCGAACTACCGGCGCGTGCCGCTCGGCGTGGTCGCGCCGAGAGACGCCGACGACGTGGCGGCGGCGCTGTCCGTCTGCTCCCGTCTCCGCGTGCCGGTCGTCGCGCGCGGTGGTGGTACGTCGATCGCGGGACAGGCGACCGGCACAGGTGTGGTCCTGGACTTCACCCGTCACATGAACCGGATCGTGTCCCTGGACGCGGAGGCGCGCACGGCCGTGGTCCAGCCGGGGGTCGTCCTGGACCGTCTCCAGGAGGCGGCCGCGCCGCACGGCCTGCGCTTCGGGCCCGACCCGTCGACCCACAGCCGGTGCACGCTAGGCGGGATGATCGGCAACAACTCGTGCGGGTCGCACTCGGTGGCCTGGGGCACGACGGCCGACAGCGTGCGCGAGCTGTCCGTGGTGACGGCGAGGGGCGGGTTCCTGTCACCGGGCAGGTCCTGGTCGGGCGCTCCGGAGGGGCTGCGGGCCCTGGTGGAGGGCGAGTTGGGCCGGCTGCGCACCGGCTTCCCGGACCTGCCCCGCCGGATCTCGGGGTACGCGCTGGACGCGCTGCTCCCCGAGAAGGGCGCCGACGTCGCCCGCTCCTTCTGCGGCTCCGAGGGCACCCTGGGTGTGCTGACGGAGGCGGTCGTCGCTCTGGTCGAGGCCCCACGCGCGCGTGCGCTGGCCGTGCTGGCGTACGCGGACGAGAGCGCGGCGGCCGAGGCGGCGGCGGGCCTGCTGCCGTACGGGCCGCTGACGGTGGAGGGCATGGCGGCCGATCTCGTACGGGCGGATGCGGAACTGCCCAGGGGCGGCGCCTGGCTCTTCGTGGAGACGGGTGGCGGGACGGCGGCGGAGGCACGCGCGCGTGCGGACGCGATCGTGCGTGCCGCGGACGTCGTCGACTCCCTCGTGGTCACCGACCCGGCCGGCCGGCGGGCCCTGTGGCGGGTCCGCGAGGACGCGAGCGGCACGGCGACCCGGATGCCGGACGGCACCGAGGCCTGGCCCGGCTGGGAGGACTGCGCGGTGCCCCCGGCCCGACTCGGCCCGTACCTGCGGGACTTCAGAGGCCTGCTGACCTCCCACGGTCTGCGCGGCACGCCGTACGGGCACTTCGGGGACGGCTGCATCCACGTACGTATCGACTTCGATCTCCTCTCCCGCGAGGGCATCGGCCGATTCCGCCGCTTCTCGGAGGAGCTGGCAGAGGTGGTCGTCGCCCACGGGGGCTCCCTCTCCGGAGAGCACGGCGACGGACAGGCCCGGGCCGAACTGCTTCCGAAGATGTACGGGGAGGAGATGGTCGCCCTCTTCGAGCGGGTCAAGACGGTGTGGGACCCGGACGACCTGCTCAACCCGGGAATGCTGGTCAGGCCCGCCGCCCTGGACGAGAACCTGAGATTCGCCGTGCTCCCGCGCGAGCCGGTGGACGTGGCCTTCGGCTATCCGCACGACGGCGGGGACTTCTCGGCGGCGGTCCGCAGATGCGTGGGCGTCGCCAAGTGCCGCACGGGGACGGCGGGTCCGGACTCCGGCGTCATGTGCCCCTCCTTCCGCGCGACCGGCGAGGAGGAGCACTCCACACGCGGACGGGCCCGGCTGCTGCACGAGATGCTCGCGGGCGAGGTCGTCACCGACGGCTGGGCGTCCACGGAGGTCCGCGACGCGCTGGACCTGTGCCTGTCCTGCAAGGGCTGCCGCTCCGACTGCCCGGTCGGGGTCGACATGGCCACGTACAAGGCGGAGTTCCTGCACCACCACTACGAAGGCCGTCGGCGACCGGCCGCGCACTACACGATGGGATGGCTGCCGGTCTGGCTCGGGACGGTGTCCCGCCTGCGCCTGGCCGGCCCGGTCAACTTCCTCGCTTCCGTACGTCCGTTGGCGGCCGTCGCCAAGCGGCTGGGCGGGATCGCGCCCGAGCGGGAGATTCCGCGGGTGGCGGGGGAGACGTTCACCCGGTGGTGGCGCCGCAGGGCCAGGGCGCAGGCACGGCAGGAAATGCGCGAGGGCGGCGTCGCGTACGAAGAACATCCGGAGGGCCTGCCCAAGACGGTCATTCTCTGGCCGGACACCTTCACGGAGTACCTGTCGCCGTCCGTCGGAAAGGCGGCGGCACGGGTCCTGGAGGCGGCGGGGCTGAGGGTGCTGCCGTGGCCGCCGAGGGAGAGAGGGCTGCTGCGGGTGCCGGCCGTGGGCGGGTGGCTTCGGCGGAAGCCCGCCATGGGAGTGCGGCTGCTACCGGGCCGCGCGCCGGGCGCAGGAG
>NZ_JAPWHT010000762.1:0-2697 GCF_027270795.1 Streptomyces sp. ActVer | reverse complement strand
GGCTCGGGCCGGCTGCCGTGCTGGGCGTCGGCGGGCGACGGGCTCGCGGCCGGCGGGTCCTCGTCGAAGAAGTGCGGCCCGGTCTCCTCCGTGGAGGCGGGCACGGACCGTCCGTCCGCGGGCGACGAGATCGGCTCGCCGCCGGACGGCGCCGGCCGGCTGGTGCCCGGCACCCACGCGGCACCGTTCCAGTACCGGACATATCCGGGAATGGAAGGGTCCGGGTAATACCCTTCGCGGGGCCTGTCGTCGCCGGGGGCCGGGGTTGGGGCGCTCATGTCCGTCGTCCCGTATCTGCTCGGGGGTCGTGTTGAGCGTCCACATCTATCAGACGGGCGCAAGCACCACTGCCGCTCCTCGCGTACCTACCCCCTTCGAGCAAGGTTCCGCCACGTTTTCCGGCCGCTTCCGGTCGGGTGACGACCGTCTGCGGGCCGTGTGCTGATCGGGTCTGCCGGTCGCGTGCCCGTGCCTTCGGAAAAAGTTCCGCGAAACCGCGTAATGCTTCGCGGCCCGCGCCCTCTCCACTCGTACGGGCCCGCCCACAGGGCCCCTGGACGAGAGGAAACGCACGACATGTACACCGTGGTGGAGCGCGAGCTCGAACTGAAACTGGTCCTGTCCCCCGAGCGCAGCATCCCGGTCCCGGCCCGGCTGAGCTACCGCACCGACGATCCGTACGCCGTCCACATCGCCTTCCACATCGGCTCGGACCACCCCGTGAACTGGACGTTCGCGCGCGAGCTGCTCGTGGAGGGGGTGTTCCGGCCGTGCGGGCACGGGGATGTGCGGGTGTGGCCGACGAAGGTCGCCGGGCGGAGCGTGGTCCTGATGGCGCTGAGTTCACCCGACGGGGACGCGCTGCTGGAGGCGCCCGCCACGCAGGTGTCGGCCTGGCTGGAGCGCACCCTGCGGGCGGTCCCGCCGGGCACCGAGGCCGACCAGCTCGGTATCGACGACGGCCTCGCCGAGCTGCTCGCGCCCACCCCGGCCGACGACCTCTGGCTGCGCGACCCCTGGCCCTCGGACGAGTCCAAGGACGGGGAGTGAGACGGAGGGCCGCGAGCAGCCGAGGAGGTGGCTCAGAAGAGCTTGCCGGGGTTGAGGATGCCGAGCGGGTCGAACGCCGTCTTGATCGCCCGCTGCATCTCCACACCCACGGGGCCGATCTCGCGTGCCAGCCACTCCTTCTTGAGGACGCCCACGCCGTGCTCGCCGGTGATCGTGCCGCCGAGTTCCAGGCCGAGGGCCATGATCTCGTCGAAGGACTCGCGGGCGCGCCGGGACTCGTCGGGGTCGCCGGCGTCGAAGCAGACGGTCGGGTGGGTGTTGCCGTCGCCGGCGTGTGCGACGACCCCGATGGTCAGCTGGTACTTCTCGGCGATCCGGTCGACCCCTTCGAGCATCTCGGCGAGATTCGAGCGCGGTACGCACACGTCGTCGATCATCGTCGTGCCCTTGACCGCTTCGAGCCCGGTGAGGGACAACCGGCGTGCCTGGAGCAGCAGTTCGGACTCGGCCGCGTCGTCCGCCGGTACGACCTGCGTGGCCCCGGCCGCCTCGCAGAGCGCGCCCACGGCCGTCAGGTCGGAGGCAGGGTCGAGGGTGTCGAAGGCGGCGAGGAGCAGGGCCTCGGTGGACTCCGGCAGGCCCATGTTCGCCATGTCGTTGACGGCCTTCACGGTCGTACGGTCCATCAGTTCGAGGAGGGACGGCACATGGCCGCCCTCCATGATCCGGCAGACCGCGTCGCAGGCGGCCGCGGCGGAGGCGAACTCTGCGGCCAGCACCAGTTGTTGGGGCGGCTGCGGCTTCAGGGCGAGAGTGGCCCGTACGACGATGCCGAGCGAGCCCTCGGAGCCGACGAAGAGGCGGGTGAGGTCGTATCCGGCGACGCCCTTCGCCGTGCGGCGGCCGGTGGACATGAGGCGGCCGTCGGCGAGGACCACGTCCAGGCCGAGGACGTACTCGGCCGTCACCCCGTACTTCACACAGCACAGGCCGCCCGACGCCGTGCCGATGTTGCCGCCGATCGTGCACATCTCCCAGCTGGAGGGGTCCGGCGGGTAGTAGAGGCCGTGTTCGTTGACGGCGCGGGAGAGCGTGGCGTTGATGACGCCCGGCTCGACCACCGCGATCCGGTCGACCGGGCTGATCTCCAGGATGCGGTCCATCTTGACGAGGGACAGCACGACGCAGCCCTCGGAGGCGTTGGCGGCGCCCGACAGGCCCGTACGGGCGCCCTGCGGGACCACCGGGACGCGCAGTTCGGTGGCGATGCGCATGACGTGCTGGACCTGCTCGACGGTGCGCGGCAGCACCACGACGGCGGGGGTGCCGGCCTCGCAGAAGCTGGCCATGTCGTTGGCGTACGAGGCCGTGACGTCCGGGTCGGTGAGGACCGCCTCGGCCGGCAGGCCCGCCAGGAGACGGTCGACCAGGTTGCTCGTCACCTCGTCGCGTGGGGCTTCGATACGGCTCATGATCACAGCGTCGCACCCGGGGCCATCGGTGTGAACCCCGCCCGCGAGAGGCTTTCCGCGCCGGGGTGGTGGCCGGGTGTGCTCTTCGTATTGGCGCACAGTGAGCGGCATGGAGAGCGGCATGGGAAAAGAGCTGGCCTCGGGTTCGGCGGGCGGTCCGGCGGGTGGCCGGGCGAGATCGGCAGAGGCACACGTCTGTATCCAGTCACCAGGT
>NZ_JAPWHT010000761.1:0-2722 GCF_027270795.1 Streptomyces sp. ActVer | reverse complement strand
TCGCCGACGCCACGGCGACCGCCGCGGCCCAGGGGCCGGACCAGGAGGATCCGGCAGGCAACTGCGGGGCCGACCCGATCATCACCCCTCCGCTGTACGGGCGTTGGCACGCGCTCACCTCCCGGCTGCTCACCAACCGTGACGGCACGCCGATACCGGCGCCGGAGAACCACAACTGGATCCACCGTCTCAACCTGGACCCGCGGTTCCGGGGCGCCGCGAACCTCGGCGCACAGGTCGTCCGCGCACGCGAGGAAGAGCTGATGGCCGCCGCCTGGGCACAGATCGGCGACGTACTGGTGGCCAACGGCCGGATCCGCGCCGCTCAGCTCGCCCGGGAGGTCGGGCACGTGCTGCAGACCAGACACCTCGACCCGCCGCAGGGCGGCAGTCCGGCGGCGCTGGCGGAAGCCCCCGTGGCCGCGTCCGGGCGGTCCCTCACACTGACCGCGCCTACCCACTCCCGGCTGACCACCACCACGGCCGACGAACCCGACACCCTCGCGGCCGGGCTGTCCGCGGACCCGGCTTCGAAGGTCGCGGTCGGGTTCCGGGTGGCGGCCAGCCAGGTCGCGGCCGCGCCGGTGTCGTCGGCGATGCGGCGGATCACCCGGCCCGGAGCGCGGCTGATGCGGTCCCTGCAGTTCCCCGATGAACGGCCGCCGTCGGCACTGCTGGCGCGGATGGACGCGGCGAGCGACCCGGTCACCGCCGCAGTGGCCAAGGCGGCCCCGGGGGCGCTGGTCACCCCCGCGCGCCTGCGAGATGTGCTGCACCCCGGCGGGGGCACCGGTGCCGACCCGGTCGGCGGCCTTCCGCGCAGCCCCGACTTCGTGCTCCGCTCGCTCGACGACCCGGTCGCCCCGCACCCCGGCAGCACGGACAGCGCCGAGGCGACCCGCTTCAAGGCCGCGCTGCGCGAACTGCACCAGGGACTCGACACCGGGACGGCCGTCGGGCAGACCGGGTTGCGGCGGCGGCTCGGCGTGGTCTCCGCCACCACCGCGGTACTCTCGGGCCTGCGCGCCGACGAGACCGTTCCGAAGACGCTGCTCGGCTCGGTCAGCCTGCCCGAGCGGCTGCGTCCGTTCGCCGCCGAGTTCACCGAGGCGATGGCCTACCCGGTCTTCGACCTGCCGACGTACCAGCCTCTGCTGGACCTCTCGGTCGACGCCCTGGTGCCGAACCTGAACCTGCTCCCGGCGAACTCCATCACCCTGCTGGCGAACAACAGGGAGTTCATCGAGTCCTATCTGGTGGGGCTCAACCACGAGATGGCCCGCGAGCTGCTCTGGCGGGAGTACCCGACCGACCAACGGGGCACGCCGTTCCGGCAGTTCTGGGATCCGGCGGCCACACTGCCCACGCCGGGCGAGACCGCGGAGCAGCGGCGCGAGCGCGGCTACGACGTGCCGCCCATCCACCGCTGGTCGCCGGCCGCACGGCTCGGCGACAACGACAACCGGCAGTCCGGCGGCCCGCGTCCGGACGATCTGGTCCTCGTCGTCCGCGGCGAGCTGCTGAAGAAGTACCCGACGGCGGCGATCTACGCGCACAGGGCGCAGTGGCCGCCCGGCCCCGACGGCCGGCCCGACCCCACCCAGCAGCGGGAGTTGGTCGAGCTGCCGCAGGACGGACCGCCGTCGCCGGAGCAGGTCCTGCTGCCCCTGTACGAGGCGAAGGTCGAGCCGGACATCTATCTGCTCGGGTTCGATCTGGACGCCGCGCGGGCGCTCGGCCACGCGCCGGACGACGCCGGCTGGTTCTTCGTGCTCAAGGAGCGCCCCGGCGACCCGCGGTTCGGCGTCGACGACGGACCGCCAACCCATGTCGAGGTCTGGAACGACCTGACCTGGGACGACGTCGACCCGCACCGGCGGGGCTTCCTGGAGATGGACCCGGACGTCTCCGTCGCGCTGGCGAGCTTCGACGGCTCCGAGGACGACCCGGAGAAGCAGGAACAGCGCGCCGAGGACGAGAACCTGCCGCTCTGGTTCGCGGGCCTCGGCTCCGCCGACCTGGCGTACATCCTCTTTCAGGTTCCGGTCCTGGTGGCCGTACACGCACAGGAGATGTTGCCGCGATGACCGCCCAGCTCAGTGATGACTTCCCGGTGCTGCTCGGCCCGGTCCGGATCGAGACCCGGTTCACCGCGACGGAGTTGCTCGTCCGGGTGTTCCCGGACGAGTGGCAGGTCGACAAGTTCGAATCGCTGCCCACGGAGGCCGAGGTGGCCGCGCTGGACGCGTACTGGGCCGCCCGCTGGGCCGCGGGCGGGCGGGCGGACGCCCTCCAGGCCGCCTGGCAGGAACTGGTCGGGCGGATTCCGGCGGGCAGGGCGGCCTGGCTGCTGAAGACCCGTACTCCGGCCAACCCGGCCGAGGAACCGGTCGGAGTGCCGGCCGACACCACCGTGCTGGTCGTCCGCAGCACCGCGGCTCCGACCCCCGGCGACCGGCAGGCGGCGATCACGTACTGGACCGCGGTCTGGCGGGCGCACGGCGACCGGAGCCGGCTGCGGCAGGCGAACGACGCGCTGCTCGCCGCCGTGAACACCGACCGGGCGAAGGCCATTCGGGGCCGCCGTCCGTCCGGGACGGACGCCGCCGCGGTGAACCGGAGCGACAAGGTCACGGTCGCGTTCCTGGTGCTGCTGCCACCCGCCACCGCCGAGCTGGCGGCCGAGTCGTGGACGCAGGCGGCCGGGGCCTGGCTGCTGCCC
>NZ_JAPWHT010000760.1:0-2724 GCF_027270795.1 Streptomyces sp. ActVer | reverse complement strand
GCGTCGTGGACGAGGATCTGCGGCTCGTTCTCCGGGGTGACGGTGACGACCTTCAGGTCGCCGGTCACGGCGTCGCGTACGACGCCCTTGGAGCCGAGGCCGCTGTCGAGTGGTGCCCCGAAGCGGATCTGCTGCCCGTGTTCCAGGCGGATGACGGCTTCTTCGGCCTGCTGGCGGTCTTTGAGGACCTCGAAGGCGCCGTCGTTGAAGATGTTGCAGTTCTGGTAGATCTCGACGAGGGCGGTGCCCGGGTGGGCCGCGGCCTGCCGCAGGACCTCCGTCAGATGCTTGCGGTCGGAGTCCACGGTCCGCGCCACGAACGACGCCTCCGCGCCGATGGCCAGCGACACCGGGTTGAAGGGCGCGTCCAGGGAGCCCATCGGCGTGGACTTGGTGATCTTGCCGACCTCTGAAGTGGGGCTGTACTGGCCCTTGGTGAGCCCGTAGATCCGGTTGTTGAAGAGCAGGATCTTCAGGTTCACGTTCCGGCGCAGGGCGTGGATGAGGTGGTTGCCGCCGATGGACAGCGCGTCGCCGTCACCGGTGACGACCCACACGCTCAGGTCCCGGCGGGAGGAGGCGAGTCCGGTCGCGATGGCGGGGGCGCGGCCGTGGATGGAGTGCATCCCGTAGGTGTTCATGTAGTACGGGAAACGGGACGAGCAGCCGATGCCCGAGACGAAGACGATGTTCTCCTTGGCGAGACCCAGTTCGGGCATGAAGCCCTGCACCGCCGCGAGGATCGCGTAGTCACCGCAGCCGGGGCACCAGCGCACTTCCTGGTCGGACTTGAAGTCCTTCATGGACTGCCTGGCCTCGGCCTTGGGCACCAGAGTGAGCGCCTCGATCGTGCCCGGGCCTTCCGCGGTCGTCTCAGCCATCGATGGCCTCCTTGAGAGCCGTGGCGAGCTGTTCGGCCTTGAACGGCATTCCGTTGACCTGGTTGTAGGAGTGGGCGTCCACCAGGTATTTCGCCCTGACCAGGGTGGCGAGCTGCCCGAGGTTCATCTCGGGGATCACCACCTTGTCGTACGCCTTCAGCACCGTGCCGAGATTCTGCGGGAAGGGGTTGAGGTGGCGCAGGTGGGCCTGCGCGATCGCCTCCCCGGCCGCCCGCAGCCGCCGTACCGCCGCGGTGATGGGTCCGTAGGTGGAGCCCCAGCCCAGGACGAGGATGGTGGCGCCGTGCGGGTCGTCGACCTCGACATCGGGGACGTCGATGCCGTCGATCTTCGCCTGCCGGGTACGCACCATGAAGTCGTGGTTGGCCGGGTCGTAGGAGATGTTGCCGGTGCCGTCCTGCTTCTCGATGCCGCCGATGCGGTGTTCGAGACCCGGCGTACCCGGGATCGCCCACGGTCGGGCGAGGGTCCCCGGGTCGCGTTTGTAGGGCCAGAAGACCTCGGTGCCGTCGTCCAGGGTGTGGTTGGGTCCCTGGGCGAACTGCACGCGCAGATCGGGCAGTTCGTCGGTCTCCGGGATCCGCCATGGTTCGGATCCGTTGGCCAGGTAGCCGTCGGACAGCAGCAGGACCGGGGTGCGGTAGGTGAGCGCGATACGGGCGGCCTCGATGGCCGCGTCGAAGCAGTCGGCAGGCGTCCGGGGGGCCACGATCGGCACCGGGGCCTCGCCGTTGCGGCCGAACATGGCCTGCAGCAGGTCGGCCTGTTCGGTCTTGGTGGGCAGGCCGGTGGAGGGGCCGCCGCGCTGGATGTCGATGACCAGCAGCGGCAGTTCGAGGGAGACGGCGAGCCCGATCGTCTCCGACTTCAGAGCGACACCGGGGCCGGAGGTGGTGGTGACGGCCAGCGATCCGCCGAAGGCCGCTCCGAGTGCGGCGCCGATGCCGGCGATCTCGTCCTCGGCCTGGAAGGTCCGCACGCCGAAGTTCTTGTGCCGGCTCAGCTCGTGCAGGATGTCCGAGGCCGGGGTGATCGGATACGAGCCCAGGTAGAGGGGCAGGTCCGCCTGGGTCGAGGCGGCGATCAGGCCGTAGGACAGGGCCAGGTTCCCGGAGATGTTGCGGTAGGTGCCGGTCGGGAACGCGGCGGTGGCCGGCGCGATCTCGTAGGAGACCGCGAAGTCCTCGGTGGTCTCGCCGAAGTTCCAGCCCGCCCGGAACGCGGCGATGTTGGCCGCCGCGATGTCCGGCTTCTTGGCGAACTTGGTCGTCAGGAACTTCTCGGTGCCCTCGGTCGGCCGGTGGTACATCCAGCTCAGCAGCCCGAGCGCGAACATGTTCTTGCTGCGCTCGGCCTCCTTACGGGTGAGGTCGAACTCCTTGAGCGCCTCGACGGTCAGGGTGGTGAGGGGGACGGGGTGGACGCTGTAGCCGTCCAGCGAACCGTCCTCCAGGGGGCTCGTGGCGTAGCCGACCTTCTGCATCGCCCGTTTGGTGAACTCGTCCGTGTTGACGATGATCTCCGCGCCGCGCGGCACGTCGGCGATGTTGGCCTTCAGGGCGGCCGGGTTCATCGCCACCAGGACGTTGGGCGCGTCGCCGGGGGTGAGGATGTCGTGGTCGGCGAAATGCAGCTGGAAAGACGAAACGCCCGGCAGGGTGCCTGCGGGCGCGCGGATCTCGGCGGGGAAGTTCGGCAGTGTCGAAAGGTCGTTCCCGAACGATGCCGTCTCGGAGGTGAAGCGGTCCCCGGTGAGCTGCATACCGTCACCGGAGTCCCCCGCGAACCGGATGATCACCCGGTCCAGCCGGCGTACATCCTT
>NZ_JAPWHT010000075.1:0-30631 GCF_027270795.1 Streptomyces sp. ActVer | reverse complement strand
GCCGACGCGGTGCCCGGTGCCGCGCTCGTCGAGATCCCGGGGGCCTCGCACCTGGCACCCGCGCAGTGCCCGGAGGCCGTACTCACCGCGCTGCGCGCGCACTTCGACGGCGGCGCCAAGCGGGGCATGGAGGTACGCCGCCAGGTGCTCGGCGACACGCACGTCGACCGCGCGCAGGCCCGGCAGTCCGAATTCACGGCACGGTTCCAGGACTTCATCTCGCGGTACGCGTGGGGCGAGATCTGGACCGACCCGACGCTGGCGCGCCGCGAGCGCAGCATGATCACACTGACCGCGCTGGTGGCGCACGGCCACTACGACGAGCTGGCGATGCACATCCGCGCAGCCCGCCGCAACGGGCTCACCCCGGAGGAGATCGGCGCCGTGCTGCTGCAGACCGCCGTGTACTGCGGGGTCCCGGCGGCCAACTCGGCGTTCGCCGTGGCCCAGCGGGTGCTCGCCGAGGAGGACGAGGCGGCCGGCTGACGTGCCGGCCGTCGGACGGTGCCCCTGGTGGTCGTACGCTCAGCGGCACCTCGTACGGACCGTGCCGCCGTGCCTAGGGTGAGGGCATGCCCACTGTTCTGATCACCGGTGCCACCTCCGGACTCGGCCGGTACGTGGCCTTCGAGCTCGCCCGTTCCGGTTTCGTCGTCCTCGCCCACGGCCGCGATCCGGGGCGTACCGAACGGCTGGTCGCGGAGCTGCGTACGGAGGGCGAGGCGCACGGGTTCGTGGCGGACCTGGCGTCGCTGGCGCAGGTGCGTGAGCTGGGCTCGCGGGTCGCGGCGGCGCACCCCCGGCTCGATGTCCTGATCAACAACGCGGGGGTGGGCTTCGGGATTCCCGGGGCAGGCCGGGAGGAGAGCGTCGACGGTCACGAGCTGCGGCTCGCGGTCAACTACCTCGCGCCGGTCGCCCTGACCCGTGCCCTTCTTCCGGTGCTGCGCGCGAGCGCCCCGTCCCGCATCGTCAACGTCGGCTCGGCGGGCCAACAACCGCTGGACTTCGACGACTTCGGGACGGCACGGGGCTACGACGGGGTGACGGCGTACCGCCGCAGCAAACTCGCCCTGGCCGCCCACACGTTCGCCCTCGCCGAGGAACTCGCGGGCACCGGTGTCTCCGTCAACGTGCTGCACCCCGCCACCTTCATCGACACCGCGATGGTCCGCGAGGCCGGCGTCGAGCCGCTGTCCACGATCTCCGACGGCGCGGCGGGTGTACTGGCCCTCGCCACCACGGAGTCGGGGCAGGCCGGCACCGGCCAGTACTTCGACGGTACGAGTCCCTCGCGGGCCCGCGCGGAGGCGTACGACCGGGACATGTGGAAGCGCCTGGAGGCGGCGACGGACCGGCTGCTCGGAACCTGAAGGTGCCGGGGCACCGCCCCGTCCGCCCCTAGGTCACCGGGGACGGGGCACCAGACCCGAGTGCAGTGCCAATGCCTCCCGGGCCTTCGACACCAGGCCGTCCGCGCCGCAGGTCCGCGCCAGTGCCAGACCGCGGGTCAGCTCCGTGACGGAGTGGGACGCGATGCCGTACTCGACGCGGGCCGCCGCGTGCTCGTAGGCACAGGGTGAAGCCTCCAGGTACGCGACCGCCTGGGCGAGCAGCGTGACCGAGCGACGGCCGGTCTCCAGAGCCGCGGCGCACCGCAGGGCCTCTCCTATCGCGCTGTCCGTGCCGAAGCGTTCGGCCTGGATGCGGGCGTGGGGCGCCACCTCGGCGGCGCGCCGCGGGTCGGCGACGGCGAGGGTGCGGGCCAGATCTCCGGCCCAGGGCGCCATCACCGTGTTGTGGCCGCCGCGGGCCACGGACCTCTTCTCCGCGGTCTCCAGCTCGTTCACGCCCTCCTCGACGCGGCCGGTGGCGATCAGCAGGCGGCCCCTTATCGAGTGGGTGTCCGGCAGGACGGTCGTGGACGGATGGGGCGGTTCGAAGGAGTACCGCTCGGCGATCTCCTCGGCCGCGCCCACATGGCCGCGGGCGAGCAGCGTGTCGATGAGCATGCACGCCGCCGACCAGTGCATGGGCAGACCCTGGCCCACCCGGTCCGCGAGCCGCAGTGCCTCGCGCAGGGACTCCTCCGCGTCCACGAGGCGGCCGCGTCTGCGGAGCACGTATCCGCCGAAGGCGTGCGCGACGGCCAGATGGCCGCCGCTCCACCCGGCGTGCTCGTACGTCCGCTGGGCCTCCGTGAAGAGGCTCTCGGCGCGGTCGAGGCGGTCCGCGAACGCGTAGGAGATGCCGAGCATCATCAGGAGCTCGAAGCTCCACTCGGTGTCGGTCCAGCCGAGGCCCGGCGCGAGGCGGCCGTTGACGAGGGCTCGGTCGCAGTGCTCGACGACCTCCTCGGCGTTCTCCCCGCGGGTCATCCCGTCGAAGGCGCGCAGGATGAGCAGGGCGCGCTCGGAGTTGTCGCGGCCGGTGAGCGGCTTGACGAGTTCGGCGAGGCGGCGGGAGCGGCCGGGCGCGTCCTCCTCGGCTACGTGGACGCCCTCCCACATGTAGTGCACGGCCTGCAGGCGCATACGGGCGGGGCCGGGCTGGAGCCGGTCGGCCTCCGCGTCGACCGCGGCGACGGCCTCCTCCGGCTGGTCGTTGTGGATGAGTGCGGAGGAGAGCCGGCAGACCGCGTCGACCCGCAGTTCCTCCTCCAGGCCGTGCAGCGTGAGTGCCTGCCGCAGATGCCCGATCGTCGTCGCGGGCGAGGTGAGGAGCGTGGCGCAGCCCAACTCGTAGAGCACGCGCGCGTGGACCTCCGGAAGCGGCGGTTCCAGCAGGGCGCGCTCCAGACAGCGGCGGGCCGCGTCCGGGGCGCCGACGGCGAGGTGCTCACGGGCGGCCTCGCGCATCTGCTCGACGAGTTCGGGGTCGTCGTCCGGATGTACTTCGAGGAGGTGGCGGGAGGCCGCGGCGGCGCCGAGGCCCGACGCGGTGACGACCGAGGCGGCCACCCCGTGCATCGCGGTGCGCAGCGCGTCCGGGATCGAGCGGTAGACGGCGGTGGCGATGAGCGGGTGGACGAACTCCAGGTCCCCGTCCTGGACTTGACCGGTCGTCTGGTCGGCCTCGGTGAGGATGCGCGCCGCGCCGAGGAGCGCCGCACAGCGCTCCGCCTCGTCCCGCGGCATTCCGGCGAGTTCGGCCGCCAGTTCCAGGGAGATCTGCGTGCCGAGGATGGCCGCCGCCCAGGCGAACCGGGTGGCGTCCACGCCGAGCCCTTCGAGCCGGTCGACGAGTCCCCGGCCGCGCGCCGAGCGGTTCAGCGCGCGTAGTTCGGAGGCCGACTCCTCGACCGGTTCGAAGTCGCTGTCCTGGACCTTGGCGAGGAGTTCCACGGTCTCGTACGGGTTGCCGCCGGTGACGGCCCAGACCTCGCGGCAGAACGGGACGTCGGCGTGCGCGCCGAGCGTGGCGCGGGTGAGTCCCGCCGTGGCGTCCGGGGTCAGCGCGCGCAGGGAGGGCATCGCGCCGGCCAGGGCGCCGATGGCGTCGAGGTGGCGGGCGCTGTCGCCGGTGGCGTGGCCCGGGCGGCGGGCGACCAGGACGAGGACGGGCAGGTCGTCGAGGCGCTCCACGAAGGCGGCGAGCCAGTGCAGGCTCTCCTGGTCGGCCCAGTGCGCGTCGTCGACGAGCAGCACCAGCGGCCACTCGCGTCGGGCGAGCCTGCGCACGGCCGCGACCAGTCCGTCGCACACGCCCTGCGGGTCGGCCTGGCGGTCGCCCGATTCGGCGATCCCGAGGGCGGGTCCCGCGATGTCGTACCAGTCGCCGAAGTACTCACGCGCCTCGTCGGGCATCAGCGCCACGAGCGCGGGCTGCAGCAACTGCCGTACGACGTTGAAGGGAACGGACGTGATGGTCTCGCCACCGCGCGCCGACCACACCGTGCATTTGCGTGTCTCCGCGATCCGGCGCGACTCGGCGAGCAGCGCGGTCTTGCCGATGCCCGCCTCTCCGGTGAAGACCAGCAGGCTGCCAGAGGCCGAACCCGCGCACAGCGCGTCGACTGCCTCCGCGACCGCGGCGAGTTCCGCGTCGCGCTCCCAGAGGGGTGCCGAGGCGGCCGTTCCCGGCCGTGCCTCCGTCATCCCGCTACCTCCCCAGGTCGCCCAAACGACGTACAGGCCTTGAGCCTAGCCCTCCGGAAGGCGCGATGGAGCCTGGTCGGGACACCTGTTGCCGCGACGTGTGACGCCGGAGGCGCGATGGCGACGGGCGACACCACCGACCGGCCCGGGTGAAAGTTATTGACAGTCAAAAGCCGTGAACTGAAACTAACTTTCCAACATCGTCGCGGCGGCGGGAGGAACGGCATGGGCGCTCCGGCGCACGGCTCCGACCTGCGGACCGACCGGCCGGAGCGCTCCCGCAGGGCGCTGGTCGCGGGGTCGGTGGGCAACTTCATCGAGTGGTACGAGTTCGGCGTCTACGGCTACTTCGCGACGGTCATCGCGGCCCGGTTCTTCACACCGGAGGGCGGCAGCGAGGTCGAGGCCCTGGTCAAGACGTACGCGTCCTTCGCGCTCGCGTTCTTCTTCCGGCCCGTCGGCGCCGCGCTGTTCGGGCGGCTCGGCGACCGCGTCGGGCGCCGTCCCGTACTGATCATGGTCATCGTCCTCATGACGGCCGCGACGACCCTGATCGGCGTGCTGCCCACGTACGACACGGTGGGCGCCCTCGCCCCCTGGCTGCTGACCTTTCTGAGGGTCCTTCAGGGGCTGTCCGCGGGTGGGGAGTTCGGGGGCGCGGTGTCGGTGATGACGGAGTTCGCGCCACCGGGCAGGCGGGGCCTGTACGGGTCGTGGCAGTCGTTCACGGTGGCGCTGGGGCTGCTGGGCGGGGCGGGAGTGGCCGCGCTGCTGGCGACCGTGCTCACTGAGGGACAACTGGGCGACTGGGGCTGGCGGTTGCCGTTCCTGCTGACGCTGCCGATGGGGCTCGGGGCGCTGTGGCTGCGTCTGCGTCTCGACGAGACGCCGTCCTTCGAGTCGCTCCGGGAGGAGCCCCTGCCGGAGCGGCCGCCGGGGCGTGAGGTGGCGAAGGCGATCGCGCTGGGCGCGGGGCGCGTCATGGGCTGGGCGGCGGCCGGCTACACGTTCCTCGTCGTGCTCCCCTCGTACCTGCAGAGCTCACTGAACGCCACGTTCCAGCAGGCGCTGGTCGCCACCGTCCTCGCCAACTTGGGTTTCGCGGCCACGATCATCCCGGCGGGCCTGCTCAGCGACCGGATCGGGCGGCGGCCGGTGATGCTGACGGGCGCGCTGCTGGTCACCGTCCTCGCGGTCCCACTGCTCAACCTCCTTCAGAACACGGGTACTTCGAACGCGGTGAAGGGCGGGGCCGTGTTCGTCGCGGGCGCCGTCGTGGGGCTGATGGCGGGGCCGGGCCCCGCGATGCTCTCGGAGATGTTCCCGACGAGCGTCCGCTACACGGGGCTGGGGCTCGCCTACGCCCTGTCCAATGCCGTGTTCTCGGGGTGCGCGGGCCTCATCATCACGGAGACGATCAAGCGGACGGGCAGCGTGGACATCCCGGCGTACTACGCGGCCGTGACGTGCGCGGTGAGCGTGTTCGCGCTTCTGACACTCCGTAAGGAGCCGGTACGACAAGGGAGTTGAGCGGGTGCGGGTGATCGGCCTGATGTCCGGCACGTCGTACGACGCGATCGACGCGGCGGCGGCCGACCTGCGGCTCGACGGGGACAGTCTGGTGCTGCGGCCGCTCGGCATGGTCGGCGAGACGTACGCGGGCGAGGTGCGCGAGGCCCTCGCGGCGGCGCTGCCTCCGGCGGCCACGACCCTCGCCGAGGTGTGCCGCCTGGACACCCTCGTCGGGCAGGCCTTTGCGGCGGCCGCCCTCCGCGCCAACCGTGAACTGTGCGACGGACGGGCCGCGTTGGTGGCCTCGCACGGCCAGACCGTCTACCACTGGACCGACGGCGGGCAGGTGCGCGGCACCCTGCAGATCGGCCAGCCCGCCTGGATCGCGGAGGCCACCGGACTGCCCGTGGTCGCCGACTTCCGGCCACGCGACATCGCCGCCGGCGGCCAGGGGGCACCCCTGGTGAGCCTCTTCGACCTGCTGTGGCTGCGCGGCAGACCGGGCACCCCGGTCGCGCTGAACCTCGGCGGCATCGCCAACCTGACCGCGCCCGACGGCACCGCCTTCGACACAGGTCCCGCGGGCGCGCTCATCGACGCGGCCGTCCGCCACTTCACCGGCCGCGCCTACGACACGGACGGCGCGCTGGCCGCCCGCGGCAGGGTCCACGAGCCGCTGCTGCGCCGGCTCCTCGACGAGCCGTACTACGCGCTGCCCGCACCGAAGACGACCGGCAGGGAACTGTTCCACCGGGACTACCTGCTGGCGGCGCTGGCAGGCCTCGCGGACCCGGCCGTACCGGCCGCTCCGGCCACGGCGGCCGATCGGGCCACTCCGACGGCTACGACGACTCCGACGGACATCGGCACCCTCGCACACCAGGACGTGATCGCCACCCTCACCCGGCTCACCGCGCGCACGGTCGCGGACGCCGTCCGGTCCGTGCGGGCCACCGAGGTCATCGCCTCCGGCGGCGGCACGCGCAATCCCGTCCTCATGGCGATGCTCGCCGAGGAGTTGCCGGGGGTACCGCTGCACACCTCCGACGCATTGGGCCTGCCATCGGCGGCGAAGGAGGCGTACGCGTTCGCCGTCCTCGGTTTCCTGACGCTGCACGGTCTCGCGGGCACCGATCCGAGGAGCACCGGAGCCCGGCACCCCAGCGTGCTGGGCTCGGTGACACCGGGGCGGGACGGGCTGCCTCGGGTGCCCCGGGGCTTGAAACAGCCGGTGCGACTGGTGATTGGGTGAACTGAATCCGGATCCTCTCATCCGGCTTTCACTCACGCCTCATACGGTGGACCCATGACGCAGGCGACTCCCCCCGGCTGGTATCCCGATCCCGGGCAGACAATTGACGGCCCCGCCACCCAGCGCTGGTGGGACGGTAGGACATGGACGGACCAGACCCGCCCCGCCGAGTCCGGCGCCATCTGGGGTCCTCCGGCGTTCTCACCGGGCTCGCCCTATCCGGGCGCGCACCCCGGCGGCCCACGGCGCAAAGCACGCACGGCGATAGCCGTCGCCGTCGCCGTGGCGGTCCTCGCCGGCATCGGCGGCGGGGTGTACGCGCTGATCTCGGACGACGGCTCGGACAACACCGATTCGGCCAACACCCAGCCGGTGCCGACGCAGCCGGGCGGCCCGCAGGGGCAGGACGGCGGCGGTCAGGGCGGCCCCGGCGCCCCGGACGGCGGCGAGTCCGAGGTCCCGCAGCCGCTCCCGTCCGAGGAGGGCTACGCCACGGACCCGATCAACGGCATCAGCCTGCCCGTGCCCGACGGCTGGAGCGGCGCGACCATCCAGGTGGGCGCGCAGGTGACGACCAAGGGCTCCTACAAGTGCCCTGGCGACACCTCGGAGGAGTGCAGCCTCGGCGGCGCCTACTCGGCCCCCGCGCTCGCGCTGGAGCTCAAGGCCACCACCGCCGAGGCGGCCGCCAAGGAGGACATCGCCAAGAACGCCGAGGAGTCCTACGGCGGCAAGAGCTACGGCAAGATCACCTCGCACGACGAGCTCTCCTCCAAGGCCGTGACCGTGGCCGGGCAGAAGGGCTACGCGGTCCGCTGGAAGGTCGTCACGAGCAAGGGCGACGACGGCTACGTCGAGTCGCTCGTCTTCCCGGCGCCCTCCAACTCCAAGCAGCTCGTCGTCGTGCGCTTCGGCATCGATGTGAGCTCCAAGGCCCCCAAGCAGTCGGTCATCGACGAGATCACCAAGGGCATCAAGGAGGCCGCGAGCGGCGGCGGCAACGGGCAGAACGTGTAGGACGTACGGCGGTCAGGTGTCCGGGGCCCCGACCCCGGACACCAATCGGCCGGGTGGGGCGCCTCTCCGCTCGAGAGGAACCCCACCCGGCCGGGGGGTGCGCGCCGCCCCCGTCCCCACGGTGCGGCGCGAGCAGGTCACCGTCCAGTCATCCCATGGACGGCGGCCTGGGTCTCAGGTGGTGTCCGACAGCCCCAGGGCCGGCAGCAGGGCCACGTCCACGTAGCGCAGGAGGTAGTCCGCGTCCGCGGGGCACCCCTCCAGGAGGGGGCGGACGCGGAGCACGCCGAGCAGTTGCGCCGGCACGAACTCCAGCACCGGATGGTCGGCTCTGACCTCGCCGCGTTCGACCGCGCGCCGGACCATCCCGCGGAGCGCCTCCAGTTCGGGCTCCACCAGTGCCTCGCGCAGCGCGCGCTGCAGTTCGTCGTCCTGCATCACGGACTGCCCGAGCGCCTGCAGCAGCCTGGTGTCCTCGTCCGACCGCTCACCAGCCGTGCGCGCGACCGCGCGCAGGTCCCCTGCGAGCGAGCCGGTGTCGATTCCGATGAACTTGGGACAGTGGTTGGCCCGCAGCGCGGCCGCCACGAACTGCGGCTTCGTCTTCCACTGCCGGTAGAGCGTGGACTTGCTGCACCGGGTGCTGGAGGCGACGCCCTCCATGGTCAGCGCGTCGTAGCCGCACTCGCGGATCTGGTCGAGCACGGCGTCGAAGAACTCCTGCTCACGCTGGGGCGTGATCTTGGAGCGGCGCGAGGCGACGACCGTCTCCGGTTCGTCCGCTGCCTGCGACGTCATGGCTCTTCTCCTCGCTGGTCCCCGCGGCCCCGTGCGGGCCCGCTCCCTGTGTGCCTTCCAGTGTGGCCCTCGACCGGCCCTCAGTGTGGCGTAAGTCCTACCGATACGCCAGTGTACCGGAACGCGAACGTATCGGTACACTGGCGTATCGATGAGTCTTGGACAGGACCCACCCCTGTGTCGAGTGGATCCCCTCCTGGGCTCACCACGCACCAGCACGACCAGAACGTCAGCAAGGGGGCCGGGGATGGAAAGCCGATCCGAGCCTGCAAGAGAAGGGGAGGCCGCTATACGGCGGCCGCCCCTCGTCCGTGAGCTCCTGCTCGTCGTGGGGCTCTTCCTCGTCTACAAGCTCGGCCGACAGCTGGCCACGGGCCACACCGGTGAGGCATTCGACAACGCGCACCGGGTCTGGGACCTCGAACGGTTCCTGCACCTGCCCGGCGAAGGCGACGTGCAGTCGGGGCTGCTGCACAGCGACACCCTCGTGCACGTCGTCAACACCTACTACGCGACCGTCCACTTCCCCGCCACCGCGGCCTTCCTGGTCTGGCTCTACCTGCGGCGGCCAGGGCACTACGTGTGGGCCCGCCGGGTGCTCGCCGCGGTCACCGCCGCCGCCCTGGTGGTGCACCTCACGTTCCCGCTCGCCCCGCCCCGCATGCTCGCCGCGACGGGCCTCGTGGACACCGGCCAGGTGTACGGGCCCACGGTGTACGGCGCCTCGCCCGAGACCGACTCGCTGTCGAACCAGTTCGCGGCGATGCCCTCGCTGCACTTCGGCTGGGCCCTGATGGTCGCGATCGGCCTGATCGCCGCGACCCGGTCCCGGTGGCGGTGGCTCTGGCTGCTGCATCCGCTGGTCACGGTGCTGGTGATCGTCGGCACGGCGAACCACTACTGGCTCGACGCGATCGTGGCGGCCGCGCTGCTCGGCATCGCCCTCGCCGTGATCCGCGTACCGCGCCGGACGGTGGCTCCGACGGCGCCCGCCCGGGAGCGCGTGGACGCCGGCAGCTCCGTACCGGACCGTCCGGGGGCACCGGACGGACCCGGCGGGCCGGGGGCACCCGGCGCGCAGGACGCGCCGGAGCTCGTGGGAGCCGGACGATGAGCGCCACTCTCGTCGCCGTCGTCCTGTCGCTGTTCTCGGCCGTCGCGTACGCGGCCGCGGCGGTGGCCCAGCAGCGGCTGGCCGCACGGACCCCCGACTCCGGGGTGCTCCGGCTGCTCGGCAGCGGTGCCTGGTGGTGGTCGGTGGGCCTCAACGCGTCGGCGGCGCTGTTGCACGTGGCCGCCCTCAAGTACGGGCCCCTCACGCTGGTCCAGCCGCTCGGCGCGCTCACGCTCGTCGCCGCGGTGCCGCTGGGCGCGCGGATGGCGGAGCGGCACGTCACGCTCGTCGAGTGGCGCGGTACGGCGCTGACGCTGGCCGGGCTCGCGGCCCTGCTGGTCACGGCGTCCGGGCCCGCGCCCGACGATGTGCTGAGCGTCCCGCAGGCGCTGGCCGTGGCGGGCACGACCATGGCCCTCATCGGCGTACTGGCCAGGCCGGGCACACGCCCCGGGCTGCGGCACGCGACCTCGTCCGGCTTCGCCTCGGGTGTCGCCTCGGCGCTCACGCAGACCGTCACGGTCGCCGCGACGGACCGTTCGGAATCCCTGCTCAGCGGGCAGGTGATCGTGGTCGCGCTGCTGGTCGCCGCCTTCGCGGTGGGCGGGCTCCTGCTGTCGCAGACCGCCTACAAGGGCGGGCTCGGCGCTCCCCTCGCGGTGGTGACGCTGGCCAACCCGATCGCCGCCGCGGTGATCGGCCTCTCGCTGCTCGGTGAACGGCTGCAGGGCGGCGCGGCGGGACTGCTGCTGGCGCTGGCCGGGGCGGCGGTCGCGGCCTGGGGCGTGGTGACGCTGTCGCGCTCCACGCCGGTGCCTTCCGCGATGGAATCCCCGGCGGCGGAATCCCTGACAGCGACTGCGGCGGAGCCATCGACGGAGACTTCGACGACTTCGATCGACGAGGAGCACCCGGTGGCCGCGGTTCTCGCCCTGGAGCCCGGATCGGCGTTGAACGAGCCGTCGTTGCTGCCACGGCAGCCGAAGCCCGGACGTCTCACCCCGCTGTAGGCCACGACGAGACGAGGGAGGGGCGGCCGCGGATGTCCGCGGCCGCCCCTCCCTCATGACGAACCGATGCGTCAGCCAAGCCCTCGGCTGTCCTGCTTGAGCGCCGTGTCGACGGTCAGCGCCGTCGCTATCACGAGGCTCAACAGGGGCTCGGGGAGCTGGTAGTGCAGCTGCAGGACGTAGTTGTCCGCCGTCGTGAACATCGTCTTGGCGAGGCCTTCCCAGGTCTTGGTGATCCGGGCGACCTCGTTGTCGGCGTGATCGACGATCGAGAAGTTCCAGGCGCGCCAGTTCTCCGCCTTGATCGCGCCGACCTGCTTGCCGTCGACCTTGATCGCGAAGTTGATCTTCCCGACCATGTTCTGCTGGGCGATCTCACCGACCGGCGAACCGTCCGGACGCGCCACGAGCACCCGCGACTTCATGAACTTCCGGGGCCTGGTCAGCAGCAGTTGCGGCTGACCGTACGCGTCGCGGATCTCCAGCTTGTGCGTCATGAACTGGTCGAGGCTCGCGAAGAAGCGCAGCACCTTCTTCAGCGCGCTCTGTCCGACCTGCACCACCGAGCCGAGCTGGTTGCCCTGCTGATCCATGACCTTGTACTCGTTGGTCAGCTCGATCAGCTTGGCCTTCTGGTTCACCACCAGGACCGGCTCGGTGAACAGCGTGCCCCCGCCTGCGGCGTTCGGTGCGACACCGGCCTGCTGGTGCACCTGCTGCTGCACGCGCGGGTCGAACCCTCCCGCCTGCTGCGGAACCTGCTGCACCGGCTGCTGCTGCACAGGGTGCTGCTGCGGCTGCTGCTGCATGTGAGGGTGCTGCTGCGGCTGCTGCGGCATGTGCTGGACCGGCTGCGCGGCCTGAGCCTGCTGCTGGTCCTGGTTGGTGTGCTGGGTCCACTGAGCACCGTCCCAGTAACGCAGCGTCTGGGGCGCACCCTGAGGATCCGGGTACCAACCTGCAGGAGTGTTCGAATGCGTGGTCACCGGGGCACACTACCCCGGGCCCACCAGAACCTGACCAGTCCGTGCGATGTGGGACTCATCGCATCTCCTGTGGCGAATCGCATCCTCTAGGCCCTGGCGATCGCCGGGTCGCTGACGCCCACCCGGCCGTTCTCGACGTGCCCGGCGAACCGGCGCAGGAACGAACCGTCCGCGTCGGACACCGTGAGGTCGTACCAGCGCTTGCTCGCCCCCAGGTCCACGGTGTGCCTGACGGTCGCGCCGGGCCGTACCCGGATCGACCTGGGCCTGCCGCCGTAGCCGTTGGTGAGCTTGAGCTCGGCCGTGCGGGAACCCTTGTTGGTGAAGGTCAGCTCGATGTCGTCCCCGTCATGACGGGCGGTGACCTCGGGTCCGGCGGTCCTGCCCGGGCCCTTGAAGACGCGTACGAAGCCGTTGGGCCCGTGCACGGTCAGGTCGTACGAGCCGTTCGAGTAGGCGGAGTTCCAGGTGTCCGAGACGCTCTTGCCGGCCTCGGTGGTGTAGGTCCAGGGTCCGTCGGTGCGGCTCCCGGAGGTGACGTGGAAGGAGGCGCCGGCCTTCTTGCCCGAGGCGAAGGTCAGCGTGAACTTCCCGGCCTTCGGGTCCACCGAGCCGTCGATCCACGGGGCGTACCGGAGCGGACGGGCGAGCCGCAGACCGCGCTCCTGCTTCGGCAGCTTCGGATCGGCGGGCGGGGTCGGCTTGTAGTCCGGGTGCCGGTCCTTGTCCGGCGGCTCGTACGCGTCGGTGTCCGGGAGGTCGACGGGCTTGCTGTCCTTGCGGGAGAAGTCGAACGCGGCGGTCAGGTCACCGCAGATGGCCCGCCGCCAGGGCGAGATGTTCGGCTCCTCGACGCCGAAGCGGCGCTCCATGAACCGGAGGATCGAGGTGTGGTCGAGGGTCTCGGAGCAGACGTAACCGCCCTTGCTCCAGGGCGAGACGACGAGCATCGGCACGCGCGGGCCGAGCCCGTACGGGCCCGCGACATGCGTCGAGCTGCCCGCGAAGAGGTCCGGGCCGACATCGACCGTGGACTTGCCCTGGCCGGCGTCGCGCGGGGGCAGCGGCGGGACGAGGTGGTCGAAGAAGCCGTCGTTCTCGTCGTACGTGATGAACAGGGCCGTCCTGGCCCACACCTTGGGGTCGGAGGTGGGCGCCTCCAGGACCCGGGAGATGTACCAGGCGCCGTAGTTCGAGGGCCAGTTGGAGTGCTCGGAGAAGGCCTCGGGGGCGGCGATCCAGGAGATCTGCGGAAGCTTGCCGCCCAAGACGTCGGCCCGCAGCCGGTCGAAGAAGCCCTCGCCCTTGCGCGCGTCGGTGCCGGTGCGGGCCTTGTCGTAGAGCGGGTCGCCGGCCTTGGCGTTGCGGTACTTGTTGAAGTAGAGCAGCGAGTTGTCGCCGTAGTTGCCGCGGTACGCGTCCGAGATCCAGCCCCAGGAGCCGGCCGCGTCCAGGCCGTCGCCGATGTCCTGGTAGATCTTCCAGGAGATCCCGGCCTTCTCCAGGCGCTCGGGGTACGTCGTCCAGTCGTAGCCGACCTCGTCGTTGCCGAGGACGGGGCCGCCGCCCTTGCCGTCGTTGCCGGTGAAGCCCGTCCACATGTAGTAGCGGTTCGGGTCGGTGGAGCCGATGAACGAGCAGTGGTACGCGTCGCAGACGGTGAAGGTGTCCGCGAGCGCGTAGTGGAACGGGATGTCCTCTCGGGTCAGGTACGCCATGGTCGTTGCGCCCTTCGCGGGGACCCACTTGTCGTACTTGCCGCCGTTGTAGGCGGCGTGCCCGTCGGACCAGCTGTGCGGCAGGCCCTCCAGGAACTGCATGCCGAGGTCGTCGGCCTCCGGGTGGAAGGGCAGCAGTTCCTTGGTGCCGTCCGACTGGTGCCACACGGATTTTCCGTTGTCGAGCGTGACCGGGTGGGGGTCGCCGAAGCCGCGTACGCCTCTGAGCGCACCGAAGTAGTGATCGAAGGAACGGTTCTCCTGCATAAGGACGACGATGTGCTCGACGTCCTCGATGGTGCCGCGGTGGTACCCCGCGGGGATGGCCGCGGCCTTGGCGATGCTCTCCGACAGCGCGGTGAACGCCGCGGTGCCGCCGGCGAGTTGGAGAAATCGGCGCCGATTCACTTCGGGCATGGCAGGTGACCTCTTGTCCTGACGGGGTACGGAGGGCGAGTACGTGATGGAACGTGCGCGAATGGAGTGTTCCAAGAGCAACAAACGTCAGGGAAGGGCCGCGTGGCATCTGTGTGAAACACGGCGGTACGTGAGGTGCGCGGCCCGTTCGGGGAACGGTCAGCTTCCGGTCGCTTCCTTCCAGCCGTCGACGTACGACGTGAGGTTCTTGTCGATGTCAGCCGGTGGGTGGCGCCCCGCCACTGGATCTCGTCGACGGTTCCGGCGAGTCGGTTGGGGCCGGAGCCGAGGCCGACGAGGTGGGGACGCACGCACAGGGTGGCCTGCGCGCCGCGCGCGATCCCTTCCGTCCCGACCTCGACCTCGCGCCCGCCGAAGGAGACGCCGCCCTCCCCCACCGTCACGGGCGGCAGATTCGCGTTGCCCACGAAGGAGGCCGTGAACTCGGTCCTCGGCGCCCGGTAGAGCTGGTGAGGGGTCCCGCAGTCCTGGAGCCGGGCCCGGTCCATCACCACGATCCGGTCGGCCGGCGTCAGCGCCTCGACCTGGTCATGAGTGACGTACAGGATCGACACGTCGGGCAACTCCCGGTGCAGCCTGGCGAGTTCGGCCAGCATCCCGGAGCGCAGCCGGGCATCCAGCGCGGACAGCGGTTCGTCGAGGAGCAGTACGCCGGGCCGGATGGCCAACGCCCTTGCGATGGGGACGCGTTGCTGCCGGCCGCCGGACAACTCCAGCGTCCACGACCCGGTCGACAACCTTTTGGACCGTCATACCGTCGGCCGTTCCGAGGTAGCCGTTGGTGTCAGTGGTGAACTCGATGTCCGCGAAGCCCAGTTCGTTGGCCTGCGCGATGCCCTCCGGGGTCGTGGCGCTGTAGGGAAGCGGAAGAACGGGAGCGGTACCGTCCCGGTCGCCCGACGGATCGCCCGGTCCGCGCCCATGATCTCCTGCTCCGCCTCCGGGCGGGTGAGGTCCGCGAACTGCGGATGACTGTAGGAGTGGTTGCCGATCCCGTGCCCGGCTGCCGTCAACAGGGCCGCACCGGGGTGGCGTTCGGCGGCGAACCGGCCGGTCAGGAAGAACGTCGCCGGCACGTTCCGCCCGCGCAGCACCGTCAAGGCCGTCTCCACGCCTGTCCCGTCCCACGCCGCGTCGAACGTCAGCGCCACCGACCGGCTACTGGTAGGAATCCGGCGGATCTCCGAACCGTAGAGTCTCCCGACCGGCCCCGGATCCGCGCCGCCCACCGACCGCGGAGCCACCCCACATCCCGTCGCGACACCCGTACGAGGGCAACGATCCGTGAGGGTGTGCCCGCTCACGGGGAGGACCAGACCCAGCACCAGGGCAGCGGCAGCGACTACGACAGCGACTGACAGGCCGGCGAGGACCATTGGCCCCGATGGGGCAGAACGCTTCGTAGCCGAACATTGGCACCATTTGTTGCGCAGCATGGCAGTGACACTCGGCGAAGGCTCCCGCACCCCTTGGACCGCGGCAAATGCCAACGTAAGAGTCCGTTTCGGCGCCTGTGATCACGACGGCATGGCGCGTGATCGGCAACGCTTGCCCCATGGCAATCTGCGGTCCAGCACAAGGACTTGGATCCGGAGGTACACAGCACGTGGCGGCGAAGACCAATCCCACCGTCAGGAGACGCCATCTTGGAGCCGAACTTCGCCGGCTCCGCATGGCCAGTGGGCTGAAGAGCAAAGAAGTGGCCGAGCGACTCCTGGTCTCTCAGCCCAAGATCAGTCATCTGGAGAACGGCAACCGCGCCATCAGCCCTCGCGACGTGCGCGACCTGTGCGCGATCTACGCGGTGACGGACCGGGCGGTCATCGACTCCCTGATGGAGATGGCCAGGGAATCGAGCCGGCGGAGCTGGTGGCACTCCTATGGCGACCTCTCCAACAGCGTCTATATCGGCCTTGAGACGGACGCCGTCTCACTCCACACCTACGATCCCATGGTCATCCCCGGCCTGTTGCAGGCTCCTGCCTACGCCCAGGCCGTCATCGGCGAAACGATCCCTCTGCTCACTGCCGAACAGACCGCCACCCGCCTCAAGGTGCGGCTGCGCCGTCAGCACCGGATCTACGACCCGGCCTGCCCACTGCGCCTGTGGGTCGTCCTGGACGAATCGGCATTGCACCGCGTCGTCGGCAGCCCCGACATCATGCGCGAGCAGCTGGAACACCTGAACGCGCTCAGCGCCGAGCCGCACATCACCATGCAGGTCCTCCCCTACACCGTGGGCGCTCACCCGGGCCTGACAGGACAGTTCTCCATCCTGAGGTCCGCCGACAGCCATGAGTCAGGGGTGGTGTACCTGGAACGGTTCACCAGCGACCTCTGCCTGGAGAAGCCGTCCGACGTGCAGCACTACAGCGCGATGTACGACCACCTCCAGGCCCAGGCCCTCACCCCTGACAGCAGCCGCGACTTCCTCACCGACACCACCAAGTCGTACATCGACGCGGCGATCGAGCCCTGAGCGTCGGCCGCAGGGGCCGGTCGCGACGAACACCCCGCCGACAACCGGCCCCCGGCGCCCCATCCCTTTCCGGCAGAGCCGCCGCAACAGGATCCCGACTTCCCTCAGCCGGCGAGGACTTCCAGCGCGGCGGCGTGCACACCCGGCGCGGCGGCGAGGTAGCTCTCGCCGGCCAGTTCCCACGGTTTGCCCTCGATGTCGGTCACGACGCCTCCGGCCTCCTGGACCAGCAGCACACCCGCCGCGTGGGACCGGACGTTGTCGAACTGCCAGTGCAGGTCCATCCGGCCCGCGGCGACCTGGGCCAGCTGGTGGGTCACGGGCACGGAGACTCGTACATGGAGGGCGGAGTTCGTCATCGCGGTGAAGGCGGAGCCCATCCGCTGCGCGAGCTCGGGGTCGTGACCCGGCTTGGCCTGGCCGGTCCCGGCCAGTGCGCCGTCCAACGACGTCTTGACCGAAACCCGCAGCCGTACGCCGTTGAGGAACGCCCCGCCGCCCTCGGTCGCGGTGAACATCTCGTCGAGGGCCGGGAAGCAGACCACCGCCAGCACCGGGCGGCCGTCGCGGACGAGGCTCACGCCGATGTTCCAGTCTGGCATGCCGTGCACGGCGTTGACGTTGCCGCCGACCGGGTCGATGAGCCACCACTCCCCGGCGGCCAGCGGTCCCGATCCGTGTTCGTCATTGAGCCAGTCCGCACTCGGCAGGGCCTCGGCCAACGCGGGGCGCAACGTGTCGACAACGGCCGCGTCATTGGCCTGGAGGTTCGCGAGCAGTTCGGGAAGCCCGGACTGACGGGACTCGGTGGAATAGCGCGTCATCATCCGGGCGCCGGCGCGGCGGACGGCGGCGACGGTGGCGGCAAGCAGTTCCTGGCTCATGGGATGCTCCTGGAGTTGACGGAAGTGGATCGGTGTCTCGTTGGGATTTACTCGTATGCAATTGGACTTGAATCTGCTGACCGTGCTGGACGCCCTGCTCGAAGAGGGCAGCGTGATGGGCGCGGCCGAGCGGCTGCACCTGTCCTCGCCCGCGGTCAGCCGCACCCTCGGCCGGCTTCGCGCCGTCACCGGGGACGACATCCTGGTGCGCACCGGCCACTCGATGACTCCCACCCCGTACGCGTTGTCGGTACGGGAGGACGTGCACCGGCTGGTCAGGCAGGCGCACGCGGTGCTCTCGCCGATCCGTGAACTGGACCTCGCCGAACTGGACCGCACCTTCACGATCCAGTGTCACGACGCGGTGGCCGCGTCACTGGTGCCGGTGCTGGTCGGGAGGATCCAACAGCAGGCCTCCGGGGTTCAGTTGCGGGTGCTGGCGGAGAACACCGTCGACACCGACGACCTGCGGCACGGCCGCGTCGATCTGGAACTCGGTGGCGGCAGGCCCGGTCTGCCCGAGTTCCGGTCCGAGCCGCTCGGCGACGACCGGCTCGTCGTGGCGATGCGCGCGGACCACCCCTGTGCCGCCGGACTCGACCTGGCCTCCTACGCGGCGCAGCCGCATGTGGTGATCTCCCGGCGCGGCCGCCTCACCGCGCCGATCGACGACGTGCTGGCCGCCGAAGGCCTGCGGCGCCGGGTGGTCGCGGCGGTGGCGTCGGTGTCCACCGCACTGCAGATCGCCGCCCGTGGCGACGCGCTGGTCACCTGCACGGAGATCCTAGGCCGCCCGCTCATCGAGGCGTTCGGGCTCCTCGCGCGGCCGCTGCCGATCGAGTCCCCGGCGGCGACGATCAACTGCAACTGGCACCAGCGCTACGATTCCGACCCCGCCCACGCCTGGCTCCGCGAGCAGGTCCGGGCGTCGGTCGAGGAGATCACCGCCCGCTGACCGCAACGCCTACTCCGCCAATGGCAGGGCCACGGCACCAGGAAAAGCAGGCGTCTCGGCTTCGTCGAGCATCGCCGCGGCGACGGTTTCCCGGCTGACCTTCGCACCGAGGTCGAAGACAGGCGCGGACTCCAGGCCGACCGTGCGCCGACGGGGGCTTTCCGGCCCGTCGGCGAGCATCCCGGCATGGAAGACGGTGCCCCCGGCCGCGAGAACGGTGTTGTCGGCTTCGACCTTGTCCGGAAGCCGGTCGCCCAGCACCTTGGCGAGCATGCCCGCGCCCTCCCCCGCCACTTGCGCCGACTTGCCCGTGCCGTAGGCGCCGAGCCAGATGACACGCCGCGGGCCGGCGGCGACGACGGCCCGGGCGCCGGTCAGGAGAGTCCCGGCCCGGTCCGTACCGAGCGCGGAAAGGACCACGGAGTCCCCGTCCATGACGGCGGCGATGCTCGCCGCGTCGTTCACGTCGCCCGCCACTTTGCGCAGGTTCGGGGAGTCGGGCAGGGCGATCTTCTCGGGATCGCGCGCGATGGCGGTCACGGTGTGACCACGTCGCAGCGCCTGTCGGGTGAGGGCGATTCCGGTCTGGCCGGAGGCCGCGAGGACGGTGAGGTTCATGCCGAGAACGCTAGGGAACCCACCACTTAACATCAAGTGCATGTATCTGACTTGATAATTTACCCAGACGCAATCACCTCGGCCGGGGCCGACGGACGCTGCGACTTGCGTGCCCCGAACACCGTCGCCACTCCCTCACACGCGCCCGTAGCCCCCGACAGCCGGACCAATACTCTGACCAGCCCTTTCACGAAAGCTCTTCCGTCTCACGGAAGCCGTCTTGCGGAGTTGCCGCAAGGGTCACGACGCTGAGTCCAACCACGGCACGCGGGGCGACGGCGCCCCGCTTCACGGGACGGGACCGCCCATGCCTCACATGACCGCATTCGCCAGGAACCAGTGGTACGTCGCCGCCTACGCCCACGAAGTGGGGCGGGAGTTGCTCGGTCGGACGGTTCTCGGTGAGCCGCTCGTCTTCTACCGCACCGAGGACGACGGACGGCCGGTCGCCCTGCACGACCGTTGCGTGCACCGCCGCTATCCGCTCTCCGAGAGCGGGCTCGACGGCGACCGGATCGTCTGCGGGTACCACGGCTTCACGTACGACACGACGGGTGCGTGCGTGTACGTGCCCGGTCAGAAGCGTGTCCCCCGTACCGCCCGGGTCGCCTCCTACCCGGTGGTCGAGCAGGACGCCCTGATCTGGGTGTGGATAGGCGACCCGGCCCTCGCCGACCCGGAGACCATTCCGCGGGCCAGGCACCTGGACTCCCCCGGCTGGGTCACCGTCAGCGGGATGGAGCCGATCGACGCCGACTACGGCCTCCTCGTCGACAACCTCCTCGACCTGTCCCACGAGATGTATCTGCACGGCGGCTACATCGGCACCCCGGAGGTCGCCGAGACGCCGATCACCACCGAGGTGGACGAGGGCGCGGGCATCGTCCGGGTCAGCCGGCACATGGACGACGCCGAGTGCCCGCCGTTCTACGCCAAGTCGACCGGCATCAAAGGGCGGATCACCCGCTGGCAGGACATCGAGTACCACGCGCCGTGTCTGTATCTGCTGCACAGCCGGATCGCCCCGGTCGGTGTGGTGCCCGAGGCGGACGGCAGCGACCCGAACGGCTTCCACACGGAGATCACGTACGCCATCACGCCGTCCGCCGACGGCAAGGTGTACGACTTCTGGATGGTCTCGCGCGACTGGGCGACCGACGACGCCGAGGTCACCGAGTTCCTGCGGGGCAACAACCACACCGTCGTGATGCAGGACGTGGACGCCCTCAACCTGCTGCAGAGGACGCTGGGTACGGAACGGACCGGCTACCAGGAACTGAGCATCAACATCGACACCGGTGGTCTGGCCGCGCGCCGGATTCTCGCCCGGCTGGTCGAGGAGGGCGAGAAGCCCATGGAGAAGGTCCAGTGACCAGTCCGACCGGCGAGATCTACCGCATCGACTGGCTGCCGGGCACCGATGTGCTGCACGGCACCTGTCACTGCGGGGCCGAGCACAGCGCCGAGGACCCGATCGAGATGTGGGAGTGGATGCTCGGCCATCCCGAAGGACACACCCCGCGCGACCCGAACGTGCCGAACGGCCCACGCGACCCGAACGTCACCCAAGGAAACGGCTCATGACCTCCTACGAAGCCGAACTCGTCGTCGCGCGAAGGGACTTGGCCGCCGAAGGCGTGCTCGCCCTCACCCTCCGCCATCCGCTCGGCGAGGAACTCCCGGCCTGGGAGCCGGGTGCCCACATCGATGTGATCCTGGGCCCGGACCTGGAACGGCAGTACTCCCTGTGCGGCGATCCGGCCGACCGGCTCTCCTGGCGCGTCGCGGTCCTGCGGGAACCCGACGGACGCGGCGGATCCGCCCATGTGCACGGCCAGTTGGAGGCGGGCGACAAGGTCCGCGTGCGCGGCCCGCGCAACCACTTCACCCTCCGGCCCTCGCCGCGCTACCGCTTCGTCGCGGGCGGCATCGGCATCACCCCGATCCTGCCGATGCTGGCGGAGGCCGAGGCGGCGGGCGCGGAGTGGACACTGCTGTACGGCGGCCGTACGCGCAACTCCATGGCGTTCATCGAGGAGTTGAGCCTGTACGGGGACAAGGTGCGGATCGCCCCGCAGGACGAGGCCGGGCTGCTCGACCTCGCTTCCGAGCTGGGCATTCCGCAGCCCGACACGCTCGTCTACTGCTGCGGTCCCGGTCCACTGCTGGACGCCGTGGAGGAGCGGTGCGCGCAGTGGCCGAAGGGCTCCCTGCACGTCGAGCGGTTCCAGCCCAAGGCCCAGGAGACGGGCGCTGACACGGAGTTCGAGGTGGTCCTGGAGCGCTCGGGTCACACGCTCACCGTCCCCGCGGACGTCTCCGTGCTCGACACCGTACGGTCCGCGGGGGTCGAGGTGCTCTTCTCCTGCACCGAGGGCACCTGCGGAACCTGCGAGACGGACGTCCTCGAAGGCACCCCGGACCACCGGGACTCGGTCCTCACCGACGAGGAACGGGAGGCCGGCGAGACCATGCTCATCTGTGTGTCCCGGTGCCACGGGAAGCGCCTGGTGCTCGACCTGTGACGCCTACCGCGTCTCCGACCTGACCCGACGCACAGACGCCAGGTCCGCCTCGATCCGGGCCACCGTGGCAAGCAGATGCGGGAGCAGGTCACGGCGTACGGAGTCGACGGAGTTGCGGCTCGCGTGCACGGGGATGTTGACCGCGGCCACCACCTCGCCGTCCCGGTCCCGCACCGGGACGGCGACCGAGCGCAGCCCCTCCTCCAGTTCCTGGTCGACGATCGCGTACCCCTGCCGGCGGACCCGGCGCAGTTCGGTGCGCAGCAGGTCGGCCGAGACGATCGTGCGGGCCGTGAGAGCGCGCAGGTCGGCACGGGCGATCCGGGCGTCGATCTCCTCGTCGGGCAGCTGCGCGAGCAACACCCGCCCCACGGACGTCACATGGGCCGGGAAGCGGGTGCCGACCGTGATCGTCGCGGTCATGATGCGGTGCGTGGGCACCCGTGCCACGTACACGATGTCGTCGCCGTCGAGGACGCACAGGGACGACGACTCCCTTATCTGCGCGACGAGTTGCTCCAAATGCGGCTCGGCGATCTCCGGCAGGGTGAAACTGGACAGGTACGAGTAGCCGAGTTCCAGGACGCGCGGGGTCAGCCGGAACATCCGCCCGTCCGTCGTCACGTATCCCAGGTCGAGGAGCGTCAGCAGGAAGCGGCGGGCCGCCGCGCGGGTGAGGTCGGTGAGCCGGGCCACCTCACTGAGCGTCAGTTCCGGGTGGTCGGCGTCGAAGGCGCGGATGACCGCGAGGCCGCGCTCGAAGGAACGGACGAAGTGCGGTTCGCGGGCTCCAGTAGGCATCGTCGCCTCCACGGGACGCACGGGAGTGCGCACTGCGCACGCTAGGAGCACACTTCGGCAACTGTCAACGACCTTGCGTGTCAAGGGCATTGACCCGCTCCCGGCGAGGTTCTACGTTCCCGCTGAGCACTTCTGTGCGGTCTGCGCACAGCCTGTCGAGGAACTGTCCCAGTAGGGGGAGTCATGCGTCGTCTGCTCATCGGCCTCGCGGCCGGAGCCGTGTTCGTCGCCGCGACGGCCTGCGGTTCGTCCGACTCCTCCGGGTCGGACGACGCCAAGGCGTCCGGCGGTACCACCACGATCAAGGCCGGCGTCATCCCCATCATCGACGTCGCGCCCCTCTACCTGGGCCAGTCGAAGGGCTTCTACAGCAAACGCGGCATCAAGCTGTCGCTGACGAGCGCGCAGGGCGGTGCGGCGATCGTGCCCGGTGTCGTCTCCGGCCAGTTCGACTTCGGCTTCAGCAACATGACGTCCCTGCTGGTCGCCCAGTCCAAGAACATGCCGGTCAAGGCCGTGTCGAACGGTGTCGCGTCCACCGGCAAGCAGGGCGCCGACTTCGCGGAGCTCGCCGTGAAGAAGGGCAGCCCCCTCAAGTCCGCCAAGGACGTGGAGGGCAAGAAGGTCGCCGCCAACACGCTCAACAACATCTGTGACACCTCGGTCAAGGAGTCGGTCCGCAAGGACGGCGGCGACCCGTCCAAGGTCGAGTTCGTGGAGATGCCCTTCGACCAGATGCCGGCCGCGCTCGCGAACGGCCAGGTGGACGCGGCCTGTGTCGTGGAACCCGCGCTCGCCACCATCAAGTCCCAGGGCGGCACCAGCATCGCGTCGCTCTTCGTCGACGTGTCGCCCGACCTCACCGTGGCCATGTACTTCACCTCGCAGCAGTACGCCCAGAAGAACCCGGAGACGCTGAAGAAGTTCCAGGAGGCGACCGCCGAGTCCCTCGCCTACGCCGACAGCCACCCGGACGAGGCCCGCGAGATCATCGCCACGTACACGAAGATCCCGAAGAACCTGCTGGAGACGCTGACCCTGCCCCGGTGGCCGGCCGAGCCGAACCGTGCCTCCATCGAGCGGCTGTCCGAACTGGGCGTGCAGGACGGCCTGTTCAAGAAGGCCCCGGACCTGGACAAGCTGCTTCCGTGAGGGGCACCAACGCCCTCCTGGGCGCGGCCGGGCTCGCGGCCTTCCTCGCACTCGGCGAGGCGGTGCCGCGGCTCGGCCTCGTCAAGGACGAGTACTTCCCGCCGACCAGCCGCATCGCCGACGCGCTCGCGACGGAGCTCGCCGACGAGGCTTTCTGGACCGCGCTCGGGGACACGCTCACCGGCTGGGCGATCGGGCTCACGATCGCGGTGACCGCCGGAATCCTGGCGGGAGTTCTGATCTCGGTCACGCCCTACCTCCGCGAGGCGACGGCCTCGACCATCGAGTTCCTGCGCCCGATCCCCTCGGTCGCCCTGATCCCGCTGGCCGTCCTGCTGTTCGGCACCGAGCTTCGCTCCGTCCTGCTCCTGGTCGTGTACGCGTCCTTCTGGCAGGTCCTCGTCCAGGTCATGTACGGCGTCCGGGACGTCGACCCGGTCGCCGAGGAGACGGCCCGCTCCTACGGCCTCGGCACCTGGGCACGGGTCCGGCACGTGCTCTGGCCCACGGCCCTCCCGTACGTCATGACGGGTGTGCGACTGGCCGCCGCGGTGGCGCTGATCCTGGCCGTGACCGCCGAACTCGTCATCGGTGCACCGGGGTTGGGCGCCCGCATCGCCGTCGCCCAGACCTCGCAGGCCGTGCCGGAGATGTACGCGCTCGTGGTGGTCACCGGGCTGCTGGGGCTGCTCATCAACGTGGGCGCGCGGACCGTCGAGCGGCGGGCGCTGGCCTGGCACCAGTCGGTGCGCGGGGAGGTGGCGGTGTGAGGGGCGTCCTGCTGCGGGTGCTCTTCGTCGTCGCGCTGCCCGTGCTGCTGGTGGCGGGGTGGTGGGTCGCCTCGGACGACAGCACCGACGTCTACTGGCCGCCGCTGCGCACGATCCTCACCGCCTTCCCGGACGTGTGGACGGGCGAGCGGTGGCGCGACGACGTGCTGCCGAGTGTGCTGCGGCTCAGCGCCGGTTACGCGTGCGCGGCGGTCGCGGGCGTGGCGCTCGGCACGGTCATCGGCTCCTACCGCCGGGTGCGGGCCGTGTGCGAGCCGGTGCTGGAATTCCTGCGCGCGGTGCCACCGCCGGTGCTCGTCCCGGTCATCATGCTGTTCGCGGGCATCGGCGACACGATGAAGATCGCCGTGATCGCGAGCGGCTGCGTCTGGCCGATCCTCCTCAACACCGTGGAGGGCGTCCGGGCGGTCGACTCCGTGATGTCGGAGACGGCCCGCTCGTACGGCATCACCGGTGTCGCCCGGCTGCGGCACGTGGTGCTGCGCTCGGCGAGCCCGCAGATCTTCGCGGGGCTGCGGCAGGCCCTGTCCATCGGCATCATCCTGATGGTCATCAGCGAGATGTTCGCCGCGAGCAACGGGCTCGGCTTCACCATCGTCCAGTTCCAGCGCGGCTTCGCCATCCCCGACATGTGGACCGGGATCCTGCTGCTCGGGCTGCTCGGTTTTGTGCTGTCGGTCGCCTTCCGGCTGGTCGAGCGGCGGGTGCTCGGCTGGTACCACGGCTCGCGCGACGTCTCCCGGCGGTCGCCGTGAACCTCTCGAACGTGAACCTCGCGAAAGGGCGCTCCATGCTCGACGTACGCGGCCTCAGGAAGGTCTACGAGGGGTCGGGCCGCCGGGTGGAGGCGGTGCGCGACCTCACCTTCACGGTCGAGGCCGGCGAACTGGTGTGTCTGGTCGGCCCGTCGGGCTGCGGCAAGACGACGCTGCTGAAGTGCGTGGGCGGACTACTGACGCCCACAGCGGGTGACGTGCTCCTCGGAGGTGAGCGGGTGATCGGGCCACCGCCCGGGATGGCCGTCGTCTTCCAGGAGTACGGCCGCAGCCTCTTCCCCTGGATGCGGGTCCGCGAGAACGTCGAACTCCCGCTCAAGCAGAAGAAGTTGTCCAGCGCGAGGCGTCGTGAACTGGTCGCCGACGCACTGGAGTCGGTCGGTCTCACCGACGCGGCGGGCGCGTACCCGTGGCAGCTGTCGGGCGGCATGCAGCAGCGGGTGGCGATCGCCCGCGCGCTCGCGTACGAGCCCGATGTGCTGCTCATGGACGAGCCGTTCGCGGCGGTGGACGCGCAGACCCGCGCCGAACTGGAGGACCTGGTCCGCAGGTTGTGGCGGCAGCGGGGCATCACGATCCTCTTCGTGACGCACGACATCGACGAGGCGGTGTACCTCGGCGAGCGGGTGCTGATCCTGTCCTCCTCCCCGACGGTCGTCCAGGAGCAGCTGAAGATCGATCTCCCGGCCGAGCGCGACCAGTTGCACACCCGGGTGGCCCCGCGCTTCGCCGAGCTGCGGACCCATGTGTACGAGCAGATCCAGGCGGCGAAGCGCGGGACACCGGTCGACCGTGTGGTGAAGGACCAACGGCTGGGGTGACGAGGTGTCACGCCTCCGCGGTGTGCACCACGCTCAGATGACTCGACGCGCGTCGCGTACGCCGCTTGGGAGACCGGCGGGCCTCGCGCAGGACCAGCGTCAGTCGCGTGTACCCCATGCCCTGAAGGGTCTTGGTGGTCTCCCCGACGATGCGACAGTCCGTACGGCCCCAGCGAGGGTCGGGGTGCAGCAACGGCCGCACCGCGCCGTCGTGCTCGACGGCGTCCGGGCCGACCGAGCGGATCCAGTGCGGCAGGCCGTGCCGGTAGGCGGCGTCCATGATCGGGTCCTGGGCGATGTCCCGGAGGATCGACTGGAGACCGTGGTCGTGGCCGTGCCGCTCGACGGCGGCGGCGAAGTGCGCCAGCATCGGCAGACACCAGCTCGACTCGTGCTCACCGAGGATCGTGCCCGCGTCCGGATGGAACAGGACGAACCGGAGGAAGTTGTCCCACGGCATGGCGGTGGGGTGCGGGCCCACACCGCGGAAAAGTGTCTCGAACGCACCGTTCGCCAGGACGACGTCCCAGCGGTGGTCGACGACGACGGAAGGGAAGGCGACGGCCTCCAGAAGCGCGCCGTAGTCCTGGAGATACGCCTGGGCCTCACGACTCTCGGGGGCGGGTCGCGGCTGTGGCCGGGACCCTCCTGCCTGGTATGCCATCGGGAGGTCCACCCCTCTTGCCTATGCGGCCCTATCGCGGCGTCGTGATCCTGCTACCCCCAGGCGAGCGGTGTCAACTATCGTGGCATTTGACGCCCGTTGACGGCTGAATCCCGCCACAGTTGTGGCGAGACCTGGATGTGAGTTCGACCAAAGGGCTACTCTCCGGTCTTCGGGCGGTTCACTCCGCACTTCCGGAATTCCCACAGGGGCTTCACGTCCGAGGAATCCGGTTCCACCAGAACAGTCGACAAGAGACGTAGGAGAGAAGTGTCGGTGACGGATGGCTTCGAGGTTCCGGGCGCCACGGCGACGGGTCTGCTGCCGGCCGTCGTGGCCCGAGTCACCGGGCTGGCCGACCGGCTCGGCGCGCCGCACGACGAGGTGTTCGACGTCCGGCGGCTGTCCGCGGCCTCCGGAGTCCCCGAGGTCGTGGTCAGATCCCTGCTCAACGGGCGGCCCGCGGGCGAGCCCGATCTCCAGGCCCGCTTCCTGCAACGGCTCGACCTGCTGCGCCGCACCCGGCTGAAGCCGGGCGGCCGCCGCTACACCCAGCAGGAGATCGCCGACGGCGCCGGAATGTCGCGCCAGCAGGCGGGCGCCCTCATCAACGGCGACCGGCGCCCCACGATGGAGCACTGTGACGCCATCCAGCGATTCTTCCGGGTGCACGCCGGATTCCTCACCGCGGAGGACCCCGAGGCACTCGCGGGCGCCCTCCAGCACACCGAGCAGGAGCTGCTGCAGCGGCTCGCCGACCTGGAGCGCGAGGCGGCCCTGGCTGCCGCCGACGATCCGCTGGAGCGGCTGCTGCAGGACCACGGCGTCCGCGGCATCGCCTGGCGGGCCGCACAGCTGCCCACCGACCAGCACCGGGACAAGGTCGCCGAGTGGCTGGACATGCTCTTGGAGAGCGTCAAGCGGCCCGAGTCGTGATCCGGGGGATTCTGTGGGCATAGGAAAGGACATGCGCCGTCTGTGCGGCGAGTTGGTCGACGAGCTCTCACTGCCGGCACCGGCGGAGCCCGCCGATCTGTACGCCGCGCTGTGCGACGCCATGAGCAGACGGCGCGGGCGCCCGGTGCAGTTCCGTACGGCCGCGTTCCCGCCGGGCACCGCCAGCGGGCTCTGGCTCGACATGGCGGACCAGGACCTCGTGGTCGTCGAGGAACGCACCGCGCCCGACCACCAGTTGGTGATCCTCGGCCATGAGCTGTGGCACATGAACGCCGGGCACTGCAGCCACCACGTGGAGGGCGCGGCCGTCGCCGCCCGCATGCTCTCGGACGACGCCGACCTCCAGGCGACCGTCCTGAAGGTGGCGGCCCGCACCCGGTCGGACCTGGCCGACGAGAAGGACGCGGAGAGTTTCGGGTTGTTGCTGGCGAGCAAGTGCCGTGGCTGGCTGGCCGGTTCGGCCATGCGCGGCCCGGTGCGCCGCGACGGCCTCGCCGGCCGCATCGAGGCGTCGCTGGGCTACCGCGGGCCACGGGGCTGAAGCCTCCGACGCCATGGACGACTCCAGCTATTACATACCTGCCGCCGCCATGGCAGTCGCGTTCGCCGTCAAGGCTCCCGCGCTGCTGCGCTCCTGGCGCGATCCGCTGCTGCGCGCGGTATGCGCTCTGCTCGCTCTGGCGGGCCTGGTGTTCTTCTTCGCCGCCCCGCCGACGATCGCCGAGGTCAACCGCATCACCGGGATCCCGAACATCTCGGCCCCGCTCGTCTACGCGCTGTTGAGCGCGTTCAGCGCCGCCTGCCTGGTACTGATCATCAACTGGCGCGGAGGTCCGCCCGAGGTGACGCGGCGGGCGTCCCGCCGCTGGATCACCGGTTACGGCCTGGTGGCCGTGGCTCTGATCACGCTGTTCATGCTCGGGGACGCACCGGTCGAACGGCTGCGGGACCTCGACACGTACTACGCGACAACACCTTTCATCCGCGAGATGATCGTGCTCTATCTCGCGTCGCTCACGGTCGCGGGTGTCGCTATGAACGTCATGTGCTGGCGCTGGGCACTTCAGGTGCACGGCTGGCTGCGGGCCGGGCTGCTGATCATCGCTCTCGGCTTTCTGTTCAACATCCCCTATGCGGCGGCCAAGTTCACCGCGGTGGTCGCCCGCTGGAACGGCGGAGACCTGGACGGCCTGAGCACCTATGTGGCCCCCGTGCTGGCCTCCGCGGGCGCGCAGATCAGCGCGGTCGGCTTCTGCGTCCCGCTGGCCTGCCAGCGCATCGGGGACACCTGGGGCACCTGGTCGACGTACCGTCGGCTCGGGCCACTGTGGCGCGAGCTGAAGTCGGCCTCGGGGCACGAGGACCGGGCCGTGCGCATCGCCTGGTGGTCCCCCGCCGAACTTCAGGTCACCCAGCGGGAGTCCGACATCCACGACGGCATCCTCAGTCTGCACCCCTACTTCGACTCCGAGGTGCGTTCGCATGCCTACGACGCGGCGGTGGCGGCGGGCGCCGACCCCGTCGGGGCCCAGGCGGAGGCCGACGCAGCGATGGTGACCGCAGCAGTGCGGGCCAGGGTTGCCGACCCGGAGGGCAGGGTCATCAGCTCGGCGACGACCGGCGCGCCCTACGCGGCCACCGAGGCCCCCCGCGATCTCGTACGGATTTCCATGGCCCTGCGTCGGTCGGCCGTCGTCACGGCCGCCCGAGAGCAGGCCACGACCAGGTCGGAGAGCGACTCCCATGAACGAACCCGCTAGCACCCGTCCGGGTGGAGCGCAGAGACGTGCCGTCGTCATCGGCTCAGGCATGGCCGGAATGCTTGCCGCCGCCGCACTGCGCGCGCACGCCGACGTCACCATCGTCGAGCGTGACGCCCTGCCCGACGGGCCGGATCCGCGCAAGGGGCTTCCGCAGGCCCGCCACGCCCATCTCCTTTGGTCCGGCGGCGTCCGTGCGATGGAGGAGCTGCTGCCGGGAGTGACCGACGCCTGGCTCGCCGCCGGCGCCCGGCGAATCCCGCTGCCGACCGGTCTGGTGTCCTCGCAGCCGCACGGCTGGCTCCGGCGTTGGCCCGAGATGCAGTTCATGATCGCCTGCAGCCGTGATCTTCTCGACTCGGTCCTCCGGGCCCAGCTCTCCGAGAGCCCGCGGATCACCGTCATGGAGCGCACCGAGCTGCTGGGACTGCAGGGTGACGCCTCCAGGGTGACGGGCGTGCGCATCCGCACCGGCGAGGGCGAGGAGCGCGTGCTCGAAGCCGATCTCGTGGTGGATGCCTCGGGGCGTGGATCGCGGGCCACCTCCTGGCTGGACTCGCTGGGCGTGCCGGAGGCTCCGATGGAGGAGGTCGACTCCGGACTCGCGTACGCCAGCCGGATCTTCCGCGCGCCGGAGGGCACGGAGGACTACCCCGTGGTCAATGTGCAGCCGGACGTGGCTCAGCCGGTGCCCGGGCGGAGCGCGACCATCGTGCCCATAGAGGGCGGGCGCTGGCTGGTGACGCTGTCGGGCACGCGCGGCGGCCAGCCGACAGGCTCCGCCGAGGAGTTCGAGACGTTCGCGCGCGACGACGTCAGGCATCCCCTCGTGGGCCAGCTGATCGCCCGCGCCGAGCCGTTGACGGACGTCGTGGTCACCCGCAGCACGGTCAACAGACGGCGTTACTTCGAGAAGGTGAAGGACTGGCCCGAGGGATTCGTCGCGCTCGGGGACTCGGTCGCCACGTACAACCCGATCTACGGGCACGGCATGTCGGTGGCCGCGCAGGGCGCGGTGGCGCTGCGTGAGCACGTGGCCGAGTACGGGTTCGCGGCGCCGGGGCTGGCGAGACGGGTGCAGCGCGCCGTGGCGCGTCCGGTGGGGACGGCCTGGGAGCTGGCCACGAGCACGGACATCCGGTATCCCGGTGCGATCGGCAAGGAGCCCGGAGGGACGCAGAAACTGCTCGGGCGCTACGTGAACCGCCTGATGCTGACAGCGAGCGGGCGTCCGCTGGTCGCGAAGGAGTTCCTCGGCGTGGTCACGCTGTCCGCGCCCATCACCGCCCTCCTCAAACCCGAGATCGTTCTCGCGGTGCTGCGCGGGCCGCGCCGGTCTCCACTGACCGAGCCGCCGCTGACGAACGAGGAACGGGACACGGTCCTCGGCACACCGGAGCCCTCAGGCGCGCGGGAGGGCTGACCGGGCCCCCGGCCACCGGGAGGCGCGGCCGACGCCGGCGCGGCGGGCACGTCGCGCTGCGTTCGCTCGCCGCCCTCAGATCC
>NZ_JAPWHT010000759.1:0-2726 GCF_027270795.1 Streptomyces sp. ActVer | reverse complement strand
GCCGGAGAGCGTCGCAGCCCGCTGGTCGGCCCGCGCGCCCCGGAACAGGAAGCGGGCCAGGCGGGCCCGGACCCGGTTGTTGGTGGCGCCGGGCGAGAAACGGGCCACGTTCTCGGCGACCGTCAGCTCGTCGTCGAGCACGTCGAGCCGCTGCGGCAGGAAACGTAGGGGCACATGTGCCTGTGCCTCTCCGGAGACCGGCTCCAGCTCCCCGGCGATCGTCCGCAGCAGAGTCGTCTTGCCCGACCCGTTGCGCCCGATCAGCGCGACCCGCTCGGGCCCGCGCAGATCGAAGTTGCCCACGCTCGCTCCGTACGCCAACTCCAGGTCCTGGAGCGTCAGTACGTTCCGGCCCGGCGGTACGGCCGTGTACGGCAGGTCGACGCGGATCTCGTCGTCGTCCCGCACTGCGTCCACGGCGTCGTCGAGGCGCTCCTTCGCCTCGGCGAGTTTCTCCTCGTGCATGATCCGGTGCTTGCCGGCGGACTCCTGGGCCGTACGTTTGCGCATCCTCATCACGGCGCGGGGCTCGCGCTTGATGTCGAACATCTTCTGTCCGTACTTCTTGCGTCGGGCCAACTTGACCTGCGCCTCGGCCAGTTCACGCTTCTGCTTCTTCAGATCGGACTCGGCGACGCGCACCATGCGCTCGGCCGCCTCCTGCTCGGTGGCGAGCGCCTCCTCGTACGCCGAGTAGTTGCCGCCGTACCAGGTCACCTCGCCGGAACGCAGATCGGCGATCTGGTCGACCAGGTCCAGGAGTTCACGGTCGTGGCTGACCACGATCATGACTCCGGACCAGGCCTCGACGGCCGCGTACAGCCGTCGGCGCGCGTACAGGTCGAGGTTATTGGTGGGCTCGTCAAGCAGGAGGACGTCGGGCCGGCGCAGCAGCAGCGCGGCCAGCCGCAGCAGGACCGACTCACCGCCCGAGACCTCACCGATGGTGCGGTCCAACTCGATGTGGCCGAGGCCGAGTTCGCCGAGGGTGGCGACGGCTCGCTCCTCCACGTCCCAGTCGTCGCCCACGACGTCGAAGTGCGCCTCGGACACGTCGCCCGCCTCGATGGCGTGCAGCGCGGCCCGCTTGCCGGCGATGTCCAGCGCCTCGTCGACCCGCAGACCGGTGTCCAGGGTGACGTTCTGCGGCAGACAACCGACCTCGCCCGCGACACGCACGGTGCCGTCGGCCGGGGTCAGTTGCCCGGCGATCAGCTTCAACAGGGTTGATTTCCCTGATCCGTTGACGCCGACGAGCCCGGTCCTGCCGGGCCCGAAGGCCACCTGCAGATCGTCGAAGACGGAGGTGCCGTCCGGCCAGGCGAAGGAAAGGGAGGTACAGGTGATGGAGGTGGGGAAGGTTGACATACGCGCCTCGCGGTACTTGATGCGGTCAGGGCAACGCGTATCGAGACACCGGGGCGGCGACGACGGCCGGGAGGACGGTCGGAAGTCCTCAAGGCATCCTGGAAGGAAAGGGGAAGGCCCTGTTCCGAAGGACGGCTCGAATGCCGAGGTCGCACGCTGCGCACACACGTATACGTGTGTGACGAGGTGTCTCAGGACCTCAGACGAGCAACGTCCTTCTCCAATCGGCGACAACAGAACCGTCATACACCGTACGAAGGGCTCTCACGGCTGTCAACGAATTAACGTGAGCCCTCACCTCGACCGCACCAAGGAGACCCCGTGCCCGACGGTTCCCTCTCGTTGCCCGCCCGGCTCTACCTGCTGGCCTGGGACACCACGAAGCTGAAGGTCACCGACGCCGCCCACCTCCCCCATCTCGTCCGGGCCGGCGCCCTCACCGAGCTGGCACAGCGCGGGCTGCTCACCGACGTGGACGGCATCGCCACCCCCACGGACCCCGACGCCCAGACCGGGGACCCCGTCCTCGACGGGCTCCTGGAACTCGTCGAGGAGTCCCGCCCGCACAGGTGGAAGACCTGGGTCGGCCTGCGGGCCCGCGTCACCCTGGACGCCGTACGGGCGCAGCTCGCCGCAGACGGGTACCTGCGCGCGGAGAAGACGAGGGTGCTCGGGGTGTTCCCGTCCGTGGAGTACGAGATCGACCGCGTCGTCGCCGTGGACAGGCTGCGCGAGGAGGCCCGGGAGGTGCTGGAGGGGCCCGGGCCGGTGGAGGAGGTGCCCGAGCAGGACGCGGCACTCGTCGCCCTGGCCGCCGGGGCCGAGCTGCGCACCCTGCTGTCGGGCAAGGAACAGCGGCAGTACAAGCAGCGGATCGAGGACCTGGCCGAACGCAGCGGGGCGACGACTCCCGCCTTGAAGAAGGCGGTCCAGGAGGTGCGTTCGGCGGTGGTCCTGGTGATGACGACGACAGGGGTGCCCGGGAGCTGACGACGCGGGAGAGGCCTGTGCCGCCCGGGAGTTGAGGAGACGGGCGAGGCTCGGGGCGCCCGGGAGCCGGGGCGGCTCACGTACGTGTCGGATTCCTGCCAGCCAAGCCGCCCGCCCCGGTGATTGGCTCGTCCGCATGACCGATCTCCGTGCACAGGCCCTGACCTTCCGCGAGCTGCACATCCCCGGCCGGCCCCTCGTCCTCGCCAACGCCTGGGACACCGTGACCGCCCGTGTCGTCGAGGAGGCGGGCGCCTCCGCTGTCGCGACCACCAGTGCGGGCCTGGCCTGGGACCTGGGCGCCGCGGACGGGGACCGCCTCCTCGACGACACGGGCGGTCACGGTGTCCCAGGCGTTGGCGAGGACG
>NZ_JAPWHT010000758.1:0-2728 GCF_027270795.1 Streptomyces sp. ActVer | reverse complement strand
CCGTTGTCCGCCGTCGACGCCGGACAGCGCGAGGGAGGCGGTGGCCAGATGCGCCGACGTCATGTTCGGCGAGATCATGTTGCTCAGCGGGTCCTGCGCCCGCTGCAGGGCAGCCCTCGCCTTCGTCACCGCTTCCTCGTACAGCCCGTCCACGGCGTCCAGCCAGGCCTCCACCCCGAGCACGTACGAGTCGAAGACCACGAAGTGGACGGCGCCGAACTCCTCACGCATCCGGTCCATCTGGATGCGGGCCTCGGCAAGCCGGCCGGTACGGCCGAGCCACGTCGCGAGGAAGAGCCGCGCCGCGGGCATCGCCTCGTTGCGCGCTCCGTGGCCCTGCTCCAGGACGTCGCGGAGCATCCGCTCGCCCCGCTCGGCCTCCCCCGAGTCGATGAGCACGCCGCCGAGACGGGTGGTGAGGATGGCCGTCTGGGCGCGGGCGCCGAGGTGTTCGGCGTGGGTGATGGCCGCCTGGTAGTCCGCCGCGGCGAGTTGGTACTCGCCCTTGCGTTCACGGGCCTCGCCCCGTGCGGAGAGCGCCTCGGCGGCGCCCCAGCCGTCCCCGATGCGGACGAAGATGTCCAGCGACTCGTCCGCGTCACGGGTCGCGTCACCGGCCCAGTCGGCGCGGTTGGCAAGGATGTTGGCGCGCATCTGCAGGGAGCCGGCCAGCTCCCACTGGTAGCCGAGCTCCCGGCAGGTGTCGACGCTCGCGTCGATGACCTCGCGCAGCCGGTCCATGTCGCCGGTCAGCATCACGGCGTAGAACCAGAGGAAGCCGGGGTTGCGGCAGACCTGCGGGTACCCCGGCTGGTAGGTCTCGGTGATGGCCAGCAGCTTCGCCTCGGCCTCGGGGGTCTGCCAGGTCTCCAACTCCAGGTCCATACAGGCGAGATGGAGGAGGTGGACACCGCGCCGGGCCTCGGCGAGGACCTCGGGGCGCATCGGTGGCGGAGTCTCGGTGCACCGTTCGTGGAGCGGGACGGCCGGCTCGGCGGGCGGCGCGAACGGGTCGGGGCCGAGCGCCATGATCTCGCGGGTCCAGTTGCGTGCCGCCGTGCGCAGGTCGCGGATCTGCCAGTACCAGGCGAGGGAGAGGATGAGGCAGAGCGCCTCCTGTTCGTCGCGTTCGGCGACGGCGTGCTGCAGTGCGGCGCGCGTGTTCTCGCCCTCGACCTGGAGCAGTTCGATGGCCGCGCGCTGGCCGGGGCCGCGCAGCTTCGGGTCGGTGGTACGGGCGAGTTCGCGGTAGTACGTGAGGTGCGCGCGCTCGGCGGCGGGGCGCTCGCCGGACTCGTCGAGCCGCTGTCCCGCGTACTCGGCGACGGTCTCCAGGAGCCGGTAGCGCATCTCGCCGTCGGCCCCGTCCAGGGGGGAAGGGGCCGCGACGACAAGGGACTTGTCGACGAGTGAGCCGAGCAGCTCCAGGGCGGCGGGGCCGCAGACGGCCTCGGCGGCGGCGAGGTCGCAGCCGCCTGCGAAGACGGACAGCCGCCGCAGCACGTCCCGTTCGTCCGCGTCGAGGAGGTCCCAGGACCAGTCGACGACGGCACGGAGTGTCTGCTGGCGCGGCAGGACCGTACGGCTGCCCGAGGTGAGGAGGCGGAAGCGGTTGTCGAGGCGGTCGGCGATCTGCCGCGGGGTGAGCATCCGCAGCCGGGCGGCGGCCAGTTCGATGGCCAGCGGCAGTCCGTCGAGCCGCCGGCAGATCTCGGCGGCGGCCGCTGCGGTTTCGGCGTCGGCGTCGACCCGGAAGCCGGGCCTGGCCGCGGCGCCCCGGTCGGCGAGCAGTTTCAGCGCGTAGGGCTCGGGCAGCGGTTCCACCGGCCGCAGCAACTCCCCCGGTACGCCGAGGGGTTCGCGGCTCGTGGCCAGTACGGTCAGTCCGGGGCAGCGTTCCAGGAGCTGTTCGACGAGGCGGGCCGCGGCGTCCACGACGTGTTCGCAGTTGTCGAGGACGATCAGCATGCGGCGCTTGGCGCAGTGCTCGGTGAGCCGGGCGAGGGGGTCGTCGTGCCGGTCGGTGACGGCCCGCATCTCCTCGGCGCCGGCGCCGCGCAGCACGGTCTCCCGCGCTCCGACCGCGGTGAGTACGGCCTCGGGCACGGCTTCCGGGTCGTCGACGGGGGCGAGTTCGGCCAGCCACACCCCGTCGGGCACGGACGCGGCGACGCTCTCGGCGGCCTCCTGGGAGAGCCGGGTCTTGCCGGCCCCGCCGGGCCCGAGCAGGGTGACGAGCCGGGCGGCCCCGAGGTCCCCGCGGATGGTCTCCAGGTCGGTGTGCCGGCCGACGAAGGAGGTGAGCCGGGCGCGGAGGTTGCCGAGGGGCGCGGGGCGGTCGCGGGTGCCGGACGGGGGGTTGGGCCCGGGCGTCTGCTCGTACGACTGCTGGTACGACGTCGGCCGGTGTCCGTTCTTGCTGGTTTCCCCCCGGAGCAACTCCCCGTGCAGTGACCGCAGTTCGGGTCCCGGGTCGGTGCCGAGACGGTCGGCGAGGAGGTGTCGTACGGATTCGTAGCCCGCCAGTGCCTCCGCGGTGCGGCCCGCGTCGCGCAGGGCGCGCAGGCGCAGGAGTTGGAGTGGCTCGTCCAGGGGGTGGGCGTCGCAGAGGGCGGTGAGGTCGGGGAGGTACTGCCCGGCCTGGCCGAGGGCGAGGGCCGCGGTGAGGCGGGCTCGGTGGGCGTCGAGGCGGCGGGCCTCCCAGCGGGACGACTCGGCGGTGCGGTCC
>NZ_JAPWHT010000757.1:0-2732 GCF_027270795.1 Streptomyces sp. ActVer | reverse complement strand
TCGCGTCGGGCGATGCGTGCGCCGAGGAGGACCACCCGGGCGATCTCGCGGGCGTTGTGCGGGTCTTTGCTGGTCGCAGCCATGGTCAGCTCCCGTTCTGGCGGCGGACCGCGTCGGTCATGTCGGTGACGGTCTGCTCGAACGGGGCGTCGTTCTCGGCGATCGCCTCGATGAGTGCGTGGGCGAGGCCCTGCGCGTCTCCGGCAGCGTTGGCGGCGAGCGCCTCGGCGGTCTTGGTCTCGATGAACTCGTTGCTCACGGGGTCTCCCTGGTCGGTGGCCGGGCGGTCCGGCCCCACCGCGCCCCCGCAGTTGTGGTCAGGAGAGCCACAACTGACGGAGGACGGAAGGGCAGGTCAGCTCCGCTTCTGCATGTCGCGCCACATGGAGCGCAGGACGAGGGCGACGATCGCGGCGGTACCGCCGAGGATGGCCAGCGCGACCGACGCGAACGCGATACCGACACCGCCGACGCACACCGCGCAGGCGATGCCGATCCACTCGCCAGCGCTACGCCCGGGGCGGCGGCCGTGCTGGTGCTGGCACGGAGCCGGGGCGGCCGCCTGCTGCTGGGTGGCGAGCTTCGCCAGCTCCATCGCGGCGAACGCCAGCTGCACGGCGGCCGTGTCCGTCGAGGCCTCCCGCACCGCCTGCTCTGCTTTGTCGAGGGCGTCGCTCATCGGGCCCACCTCCGCATGCGGGGCAGGTGCGGGCGGGCAGCGAGGCCGAGGACGAACGCCACGACTACGGGCTGAGCGGCCAGCCACGCCACGACGCCGACGACGACCGCGAGGAGCACCGGATACAGGAGCAGCAGCCCGAGCAGCGCCCCGAGGGCGAGCCACTTCACGACGTCTCACCGCCCTCAGCCAGGGCGCGCTCACGGTCGTACAGGGCATCGATCGTGTCCCACCCGCCAGTCAGCCCGCGGCCGTTCATCTCGGCGCGCATCGCCTCCCGGAACTTCCGCTTCGACGGCGGCGGATCGGTGGCGTACAGCTCCGCGGCGAGCATGCCCACAGCCCGGTTGTTGGCCTCGCGCGGGTCCTCCCCGAGGGCGTGACCGTCACCCGTGACCGACCCATTGCCGGGGAGCGCCAAACCCCCCGTGCCACCTGCGGTTTCGTCATCGGTCACACCCCCCGACAGGAGAGCGTCCAACTCACGGTCGGAGACCAGCCCGGGAAGGTCGGTGTGCCAGTCCGGCACGGCGTGACGGTCACGGGCTTCGGCGTACTTCTCGAACGCCTCGTAGGTGGTGGTCGCGGCTTCCGCTTCCGCCTTGCGGGTGTGCTTGACGATGGCGGCGGCGGCCTTCGTTTCGTCGGCCCGTGCGGCGGCGATCGCACGGGACACGGCGATGCGGTCGCGGGTGATGGAGCGGGCGCGGTCGATGGCGGCCTGCGCGCGGGTGCTGATGCGGGTCGTGTCGCGGTCGACGGCCATCAGCAACGTCATCTTGGCGAGGACGGGCACCAGGGCGCCCACGGCCGCGGCGAGCAGGTCGGCGGCGAGGATGCCGTGGACGGCGAGCACGGCGACGGTGAGGGGCAGGAACACCCAGCCGATCACCTTGGGGAGGCGGGCGCTGGAGCCCTGCCGGCGGTGGCCGGTCTCCTGGGCGAGGGCGTACAGCCATACGGCGTCGTAGAGGACGGCGACGGAGTAGGCGAACGCCGCGTGTGCTTGGGCGGTGAGGATGTCGCCGATGGCGACGACGGCCCACACGATCGCGATGAGGGTGAGGGCGGCGGGCAGGGCCCATGTGCCGAAGGTCTTGAGCTTGTTCATGCTTCGCCCACCTCCAAGGGGGCGGCGGCGCGCACCACACGGTGCGCGGCCAGGACGGTGCCCTCGCGGTCGCGGCGCTCGTTCGCGACGGGCAGCGCGGCCATGAGGGCGGGGACGGGCGGGAGGCGCCGGGGCGACCGGTACGCCGCGCGGATGGCGGCGTGCTCGGTCGGCCGGCGGACGGGGCCGCGCTTCACTCGGAGCCCCCGAGGATCGTGGAGAGTTGGTCGGCCATGTCGCGCAGCTGGTCGGCGTAGCCGTCGAGCGAGGCCGCGAGGGAGTACAGGCCGGCCGGGTCGAGGGTGCGTCCGATCAGGGAGACCGACACCCCGGTCGTACGGCCGCCGAGCCCGGGCGTGGAGACTCCCGCGAACGGGGACTGCACGAGGCCCGCGTCCGCGACGTGACGGCCGCGGAAGGTGAGGACGACGTCGGGGCCCTCGTGGAGGATGTCGGCGCGGTGGGTGTCGGACCGATGGTCAGCATGACCAGCACACCAGGACGGGCACGGCAGGGTGACGTCGCCGTGATCGGCGGTGGCCAGGGTGACGGTGCGGGGCTCGCTCACGGGCGCTCACCCCTGCGGCGGTGCTCCGCACGGCTGAGCTGCGAGGGGCGAGTGCGCGGGCCGTCAGCCCAGGCGAACGGGCGGGTCGTGTCCGCGGCCTTGAAGACGCGGATCGCGGTCCCGTCCGGGGCGTCGGGCAGGGCGTAGACCCTGCCGCCCTCCAGTGAGGCGAGGAGGCGGGCGCCGTGGTGCTCGCATCCGTCCGCGCCGGCGTTCTGCGCGTCGAGCACGGTGACGACGACCGGGCCCACGCACGGGGTGGGGTCCTCGGGGTGAGCGGCCTGGCAACGCGGTGAAACTTCCTGCGGTCGCAGAACGTTTCCGGCGTCCGGCTCGACACCGACGGCGCGCAGCAGGATGCGGAGCGCCTCGGC
>NZ_JAPWHT010000756.1:0-2748 GCF_027270795.1 Streptomyces sp. ActVer | reverse complement strand
CGACGTCCGGCTGCGCGATCGTGTGGTTTCCGTGCAGCCGGGGGAGACGGGTCGACTGGTACTGCCCGACTGACGCCTGTGCGGGAACAGTTGCCCGAGATCCGGCCAGGGCCGTTGGCCGGGATCGCCGGACGATCGTGTGAGACCTGGTTCTTCCGGGCCGAGAGATGGCTTCAACCCCTGCACCCGAAGAGGGGGTGACAGAGGCCATGGGTAGCGATCGGCCGGCGAGCACGTAACACCTTGGCCCCTGACCTTGGACACACGAGGCACTGGATCTTGAGGATCTGGGACGGACATCTCGTGGTCATCAAGCACGCCCAGCCGGAGCTCAAGGCGGACGCGGTCGCGCTGTACCAGTCCCGTCCGGGAGTGACGATCAGGTCGGTTGCCGCCGATCTGGGAGTCAACCCGGAGACGCTACGCGACTGGGTGCGGGCGGCCGGAGCGAACCGTCCCCGGAAGAGGGGGCAAGTCCGGTCCGCAGAGTGCCCTGGTTTTCGTGGCTGGGCCACGGGGCCCGGGCGTCAGGAGCGCCGGTCGGCTCCGCCGGGGGTGAGGGCCGGTTGGGGGTCTGCCTGCTGGAGTTCGGCGAGCAACTCGCCCTGGCCAGTGATCAATTCGGTCAGGATCCGGCGGGCCGCGCGCAAGAGCTCGGCCACATCACCGCCGGCCAGGGCGTAGCTGACGGTAGAGCCCTCCCGGATGGACACCACGATCCCGGAGCGCCGCAGTACGGCCAGTTGCTGGGAGAGACTCGACGGTTCGATCTCGATCTCGCTGAGCAGGTCGCGTACGGGTACGGGGCCGTTTTGCAGCAGTTCCAGGACCCGGATGCGTACCGGGTGTCCGAGCATCCGGAAGAACTCGGCCTTGGCCTGGTATAGGGGGACCTGCATGATCAATCGCTCCCTGCCGCATTCGACGGGCTGCATCCGGGCGCGGTGGCCCCGTACGAGCCACCGCAGGCGGTCTTGCTGACCGATCCTGGTCCATCCGGCCCCGCACACCCATGGGATTGAGCTGATCTCAATGTGCCCAGTTGAAGAAATCTTCAAGTCGTGGACGTGCGGGGCCATGGATTACGCGGTTTTCTACACGTCCAGTTGGGCCTCGATGCTCTTGAGCTGGTGGCGGGCCATTGCGAGGTTCGATTTCTTCTTGTCGAGCACGAGGTAGAGGAACAACCCGTTGCCGCCACGGCCCTTGATCGGCCGGAGGATGTGGTACTGGCCGACGAGTGTGATCAGGATGTCCTCGATCTCACCCTTGAGCCCGAGGTGTTCCATGGTGCGGATCTTGGCTCGGATCACATCCGTGTTGCCCGCCGCCGCAACAGTCAGGTCGAGGTCCTTGCTACCCCCCAGAGTGCCCAGCGCCATACCGCTGGTGTAGTCGACCAGAGCAGTTCCTAACGCGCCCTCGATCGAAGCCATGATCTCCTTCAGGCAGATCTCCACATTGCTCATACCGATGCCTCCTCCTTGTCGCTGCGAGGCTCGGGCGTCGCCCTCCTCGCCGATGGCCTGGACCCTACGTAGGGCCTGCGGCCGGCAGCCCTGTTGTTCCGGTACTGGCCGAGGGAGTCCCAAAAAGTCGGATGATGCGATATCTGCGACCGCTCATGCTCGGCGCGCGACTACCGATACCGCAGAGGCCGAGCCGGATGAGTTCGGCCGCCGCGGGACGGAGCCGGTGGAGGCCGAGTCGGCGGTATGGGTGAGAGAGCGGTTGCCGGCCTGGGCGTATCCGTATGCCTGGCCCCGGAGGGAAGCAGGCGTCCCCGTCGCAACTCGACCGAACGCCTCTGCAACCCGACCTGGCGGGTCACAGCCGATTTGGGCCCCGTGAGCCCAGGTCGAAGAGGTGCGGCAGAATTATCGAACGTAGTACTCTCCTTCACCCGAGTCGCAAAACCCCCTGAAACAAGGGGAGTTGATTCTTCCGGGAGCTCTGATCAATTGCCCTGCACTTCTGCCGCCGCCGCAGCAGCAGCGGCAGACGAGCAACGGAGGACACACACCTATGGTCCACGTTCGGCGAATTGCCGCATCGTGCATGACGGCCGCACTGGCCGCCGCCTCGCTCCTCGTCGCCGCACCGGCCGAAGCCTCTCCCGGCGCGTGCTACATCACGAGCTACGACAATCCACTCATCCCTGGGAGTGGGCACTACCTGGTGCCTGAGTACAACCTTTCGTACGGCATGAACGACTTCTGCGTGACGTCATGGCAGAGGCAGATCAACAGGCGCTATGGCCAGGTGCTCACCGTTGACGGCATCTTCGGTCCCCGCACCAGGGACTGGACCACGCGAATCCAGGGCTCCCAGCAGTACTCCTGGTGCGCGGGAGGCGCCGAGGAATAGCGGAGCCCAAGACGATCAGCTGCTTCGAGCATGTGAACGGCTATACCGAATGGGGATAGGGGACATGGCTCCCCTCGTGGAGAAGGCAACCACGTCAACCACGCAGACCGACTCGGAGAAGCGTCGGAGAGCCGGTTGGCCCCCTCCGCCGGGCGTTCCTGGACTCACTTGACGTCAAGCGAATCGTGCACGTGCTGAGTGCGTGGAGTACGGCCCGGGGGTGCCCGTCGAGGGTTCGCGTGCCGTGCCCTGCCAGGGGGAGCCGTGGTGCGGGATCGGGTGGGGCGTTGGCCGTTGGTGGGCCTCGAGGAGGAGTTGGACTCCTTCGCCGCGGCGCTGGCGGACCGGGAGTGCCGGGGGTTCGTGGTGGGCGGGTCGGCC
>NZ_JAPWHT010000755.1:0-2767 GCF_027270795.1 Streptomyces sp. ActVer | reverse complement strand
CCCCCGGCTCGCCGAGTGGCGCGAGCGGTGGCGGCGGGGTGCCGAGGCGGCGGCCGCGGCGACCGGGGAACAGCTCGACCGGCTGGAGCGGGGGGACGTGTCCCACCTCGCCGACGCCGTCGTGCGGGCCGAACAGCCGTCCGCGTTCGGGAAGTTCGGGATGTGCGGACGGCTCGACGTGTACCGGGGGGCGTAGCACCGGCTCCGGGCCGGGACGTGCTTCCGGCTCGGCCGGGGACGTGCTTCCGGTTCCGCCGTGGACGTGCTTCCGGTTTCGGCGGGGAACGTGAGCGGCGGCGTTCGGACTACGCCGCCGCGGGGCCCGTCGCCGTCCATCCCGGGGTCTGCGGGTGGGCCTTCAGGTCGTCGTGCCGGACCGTCTCGCCGCACTCGGCGCAGGTGACGACCGGGACCAGTTCGTGGCCGCCCGTGTGTCCGGGGCTGCCGACGTGTTCGAGCACCATGGGGCGATCGCCGTCGTTGAGATGGCGGTCGCCCCACGCCATGAGTGTGAGGAGCACGGGCTCCAGTTCCAGGCCGGCCCGCGTCGGCCGGTACTCGAAGCGCGGCGGCTTCTCGCTGTACGCGACCTTCGCCAGCACACCGGCGTCCACCAGCCGCTTCAGGCGGCTCGTCAGCACGTCGCGCGGGGCGCCGATGTTGCGGACCAGCTGGTCGAACCGCGTGGCGCCCAGAGTCACCTCGCGCAGGACGAGCAGGGAGTACTTCTCGCCGACGAGCGCGAGGGTGTCGGCGATCGAGCAGGGGCGGGCGTCCTTCATGCGATCCAGTCTATGGGGGTGGGTTGGTTCTTCCAACCCACTGGGTTACCGTGGAGTCACATGGTGGGTTTGTAAAGCAAACCCTGTGACTTCGAGGGGCCGGACCATGCGTGACGCAGTCATCGTCGAAGCCGTACGCACTCCGATCGGCAAGGGCAGGCCGAACGGCTCGCTCGCCCACGTCCATCCCGTGGAACTCCTCGCCCACACCCTCCGTACGCTCGTCGAGCGCTCCGGAGTCGATCCCTCGCTGATCGACGACGTGATCGGCGGGACGGTCGACCAGGTCGGCGAGCAGGCCATGAACACCACCCGGTACGCGGTCCTCTCGGCGGGCTTCCCCGAGTCGGTGCCCGCGACGACGGTGGACCGCCAGTGCGGTTCCTCCCAGCAGGCGGTGCACTTCGCGGCGCAGGGCGTCATGTCCGGGGCGTACGACCTGGTCGTGGCCTGTGGCGTGGAGTCCATGAGCCGTGTGCCGATGTGGTCGAACGTGCCGGAGGGCAAGGACCCCTTCGGGCCCGGAGTCGCCGAGCGGTACCCCGAGGGGCTGATTCCGCAGGGGATCAGCGCCGAGCTGATCGCGGCCAAGTGGTCGATCTCGCGCGAGGAGATGGACGCCTTCGCGGTGGAGTCGCACCGGAAGGCCGCGGCGGCGTGGGAGAGCGGTCTGTTCGCCGACGAGGTCGCGCCTCTCGACGGTGTGACGCGGGACGAGTGCGTCCGGCCCGGCAGCAGCACGGAGGTCCTGGCCGGTCTGAAGCCCGCCTACTACGACCCGGCCTTCGGCGAGCGCTTTCCGCAGATCGACTGGAACGTCACGGCGGGCAACGCCAGCCCCGTCAACGACGGCGCGTCCGCCGTGCTCATCACGTCCAGTGAGACCGCGGCCCGGCTCGGTCTGCGGCCACTTGCCCGGCTGCACAGCTTCGCAGTCACCGGGTCCGACCCGCTGCTCATGCTCACCGGTGTCGTCCCCGCCACGGAGAAGGTCCTCCGCAAGGCATCGCTCAGCCTCGACGACATCGACCTCTTCGAGGTCAACGAGGCCTTCTCCAGCGTCGTCCTCGCCTGGCGGCAGGAAACGGGCGCCGACCTCTCCAAGGTCAACGTCCACGGCGGCGCGATAGCCATCGGCCACCCGCTCGGCGCGAGCGGCACACGGCTGACGACCACGCTCGTCCACGCGATGCGGGCACGCGGCGCCCGCTACGCCCTCCAGACGATGTGCGAGGCGGGCGGCCTGGCGAACGCGATGGTGCTGGAGGGGCTGTAGGCGGATGCGGGTGAGGCCCGCGGGCCCTTCCGGGACCGCGGGCCGGGAGCGGTACGGGCCGAGGGTGGCGCGGTCCGTACCGTCCGGGATCGGCGACAGGCGCGGGCTGCGCGGACATAGGCACGCGGCCCGCCCAGCAGGGGCGCTGCCGAGCTGACGGCGCGGTGTTGCGTCTCGTGTGTCGCCGATCCCGGGTGGCCGGGCGGACGGCGGCCCGGCCGAGCGGCGGCCTCGCGGCGCGGCTGGAGGTCCTCCGGGGTAGACCCCGAGGGAGCCCGGCTCAGCGGTCCCGGAAGTGGTGGCGTTTGCGCCAGGCGATGATCGCTCCCGCCAGGGCGGGGAGGGCGATGAAGGCCATGGCGATCAGGAAAGCGGGGGATGTCGGGGTCGAGGCGCGGGCGCCGGCGACGACGTATGCCGCGGTGTTGGGGATCGAGCCGAGGCCCGTCGCGAGGAGGAAGGGGAGCCAGCCCATGCGGGAGACGGACGCGCAGTAGTTCGCGGCCCAGAACGGCACTCCGGGGAAGAGCCGCGCGGCCATCATCGAGCGGAATCCGTGGCGGCTGAGCTGGCCGTCCGCCGCCTTCAGCCAGCGTCCGCGGAGCAGCGGTCGCAGCGCGTCCTGGCCGAGGATCCGGCCGAGCCCGAAGGCGATCCCGGCCCCGAGCACCGTACCCGCGAGCGAGGCCCCGAGTCCGAGCTGCGAGCC
>NZ_JAPWHT010000754.1:0-2818 GCF_027270795.1 Streptomyces sp. ActVer | reverse complement strand
GCAGGCCGGAGCCGTCCGGCGCGCTCCGGTCCGCCGTGCCGAGCCGCACCGTGGGCGTCTCCGGGTGTCCCGGGCCGCGCTCCCACAGCCGCGGTCCCGGTCCGAGCGCGGCCAGCAGCAGTGCGGCGGGATCCGGCCACCGCTCGGGAGCGGACGCGCCCGCGACGACGGGCTCCTCGGCGGCCGGTGTCTCGTAGGCATCGTCATAGGCGTTGTCGTACGCCTCGTCGTGCTCCGCGTCCGGCTCGTCGCTCCGGCCGCCCGCAAGCCGCCGGGCCCATGCGGAGAGCCCGCCGCGCTTGCGCACACCGCGCGGCACGGATGTCCCCCGGAGGGGGGTGCCTTTTCGGCCACCTTCACCGGGGGCGGGTGCGTCCGGGTTCTCCTCGGGGGCCTCTCCGGAAGGCGCTCCGGAGTCCGTGCTCTCGATCCGCGGCGCACGGCCCTGTCCGGGCACGACGGTCGGGTCCGCGGGCGTGTGCCCCTGGGACGGCGCGGTCCCGTGGGAGCGCCCGCCCTCGGCGGAGCCCCACCCGGCGGTGCCGTACCCGTGATGCGTCTCGGCGGTCGGCGGCGCGACCTGGAAACGGGACGCCGCCTCCGGAGCCCCCTCGTCGTTCCGGTCGCCCCCGTCGCGCGCGTGGGGCACCCTCGCCGCTCCGGGCGCCGGTGCCTGCTGTCCCGCACGACCGGCCGTGTTCGTCGTCGGCTGTTCCCGCTCGGGAGCCTCCGGTGCCGTCACGACCCGGACGTGTCCCTCGCCGTCCGGCGCGGTCTCCCGCACCACGTCCGGTTCGCCCGCCGGGGCCAGGCGCAGCGCCGACTCACCCACCCGAAGGAGTGCCCCGGGCGCGAACCGCACCTGGCGCTCGCTCACGCGCCTGCCGTCCAGTGTCGTGCCGTTGGTGGAGCCCAGGTCCGCCACCGAGACGCGGCCGTCCGCCGCGACCGTCACGGCGCAGTGGAGGCGGGAGACGTCCGGGTCGTCCAGCGGCACGTCCGCGTCGGCCGAGCGGCCGATGTCGATCCGGCCGCCGTGCAGGAAATGGACGCCTCCGGCATCGGGCCCGGCCACCACGCGCAGCTGTGCCGCGGCGGGGTCGAGGTCGGGACCGGGCTCCGCGGGGGAGCCCAGGGACAGCACGGCGCCGTCCATGAGAGGTGGCTCACCCAGCGTGCAGCGCTGCGCGTCGAGCCGCTCCGCCCCCGCGTACAGCACCCCGGCTCCCTCGCCCCCGACCGCCGAGGCGAGGCCGGAGGCCACCGCCGCGAGCGCGGTCCCGGCGGGTGCTGTCACCAGCACGTCGCAGGACGCGGGGCGTCCCTCGGGGCGCGTCCCCAGCGGGTCTACGACGGTCAGCCGGATCTGCATCGCCGTCAGCGGTCCCTTCTGTCGCGGGCGCCCGCGACGAGGCTGCCCCGCGGTCCCCCACCGCAGATTCCCCCCACCGCACACGGGCACGTCGGCCAGTACGGGAAGCATCCTCGCACCTGCCACTGACAACACGCCCGCCCTCCACCGGCAAGTGATCTTGATTGGTCGGCTCTGCCCGCAAAAGTGCCTGACCAATGCCCGACCGATGTCCGCTTGAGATCGGTCACGTCAAGATGCGGCAACCAAACCACCCAAAGCGAGCGTCTTTTCATCGAACACATACAGGAACGCCTTACGTAATGCATGGGCAGACGGGGTGAGGGAAACCGCAGCGGGACGACAGCCCGGCGCCACGTTCGACGGCACTACAGTGGGTCGGAACCATCCGTAGCAGGGTGGACGGATCAGTCAGGCAAGCAGCAGGGAGCGCATGACGTGCGGCCGGTAGGGAGCAAGTACCTCCTTGAGGAGCCGCTTGGGCGCGGCGCCACAGGCACCGTCTGGCGCGCCCGCCAGAGGGAGACAGCGGGCGCCGAGGCGGCAGTACCCGGTCAGCCGGGTGAAACGGTGGCGATCAAGGTCCTCAAGGAGGAGCTCGCCAACGACGCGGACATCGTGATGCGGTTCCTGCGTGAGCGCTCCGTGCTGCTCCGCCTGACCCACCCGAACATCGTGCGCGTACGGGACCTCGTGGTCGAGGGCGATCTGCTGGCCCTGGTCATGGACCTGATCGAGGGCCCGGACCTCCATCACTACCTGCGCCAGAACGGCCCGTTCTCGCCGGTCGCCGCCGCGCTCCTGACCGCCCAGGTCGCCGACGCGCTCGCCGCCAGCCACGCCGACGGCGTCGTGCACCGCGACCTCAAGCCCGCGAACGTCCTGCTCAAGCAGGACGGCGGCCAGATGCACCCGATGCTGACGGACTTCGGCATCGCGCGCCTCGCCGACTCCCCGGGCCTGACCCGCACCCACGAGTTCGTCGGCACGCCCGCCTATGTCGCGCCCGAGTCGGCCGAGGGCCGCCCGCAGACCTCCGCCGTCGACATCTACGGCGCCGGAATCATGCTGTACGAGCTGGTCACCGGCCGTCCCCCGTTCGGCGGCGGATCGGCGCTGGAGGTTCTCCACCAGCACCTGAGCGCCGAGCCGCGCCGGCCCTCCACGGTCCCCGACCCGCTGTGGACCGTCATAGAGCGCTGCCTGCGCAAGAACCCCGACGAGCGGCCCAGCGCCGAGAACCTCGCCCGCGGTCTGCGCACGGTCGCCGAGGGCATCGGCGTGCACTCCAACTCCGCGCAGATCGCCGCCGCCGAGGCCGTGGGCGTCCTGCTCGCCCCGGACCTGGCGCCCGCCGCCGTGCCGGGCGACTTCGGTGCCGCCGACCCCACCCAGGTGCTCCCGCAGGGCGCCGCCTCGTACGACCCGAACGGCGCGACCAGCGTC
>NZ_JAPWHT010000753.1:0-2841 GCF_027270795.1 Streptomyces sp. ActVer | reverse complement strand
CCGGGGCGGTCTCCGCCGCGCCCGCGAAGCCGCCGGCCACGGCGACGACCCTGGCACGGTCCGGCTCCGGCACCGCCCGGGCGACGGCCTCGGCCAGGTGGTCGGTGAGCAGCGGCACGGGGACGGTCAGGGCGTTGCCGGGTCCTGCGGCGCCCTGGCCGAGCACGCGGCCGTCCACGGCGGACGCCAGGACGGCGCGCGTACGGGTGCCGCCGACGTCCAGGCCCACCACGAGATCCCGATTCCGCACGCGATCCCGCGCCCGACCTGCATCCTGGTTCAAATCATTGTTCATTGGCGACCATGGTGGTTGATACATTCGCCGAGAACAAGCCCCGGCCGCGCGTCGGCACAGGTTTCCGAGGAGGACCCCATCAGCACTCCCCCCGTATCCAGCGCGCCCGCGCCCCGCTTCGGTGTGAACTACACGCCCCGCCGCGGCTGGTTCCACTCCTGGCACGACTTCGATCCGGCCCACGCGCGTGAGGACCTCGCCCAGATAGCCGGGCTCGGCCTGGACCACATCCGCGTCTTCCACCTCTGGCCGCTCCTCCAGCCCAACCGCACACTGATCCGCGGCGCGGCCGTCGACCAACTGGTCCAGCTCGTCGACCTCGCGGCCGAGGCCGGTCTCGACGTCCTCGTGGACGGAGTGCAGGGCCATTTGTCCAGCTTCGACTTCTATCCGGAGTGGACGCGCAGCTGGCACCACCGCAACGTGTTCGCCGACCCCGAGGCCGTCGAGGCCCAGGCGGAGCTGCTGCGCGTCCTCGGCCGCGCGCTCGCCGACCGGCCCAACCTCATCGGCCTCCAGCTCGGCAACGAGCTCAACAACCTCGTCGAGCACAACCCGGTGACAGTCACGGAGGTGGACCACTACCTCGACACGCTCCTCGGCGCCGCCCGGGACGGGCTGTCCGCCGCCCCGCCCGGCCGCCTCGTCACGCACTCCGCGTACGACGCGGCCTGGTACGGAGACGACCACCCGTTCACTCCGGAGGCCTCGGCCCGCAAGGGCGACCTGACCACCGTCCACCCATGGGTCTTCTCGGGCGACTGCGCACGCCGTTACGGCCCCCTCTCGCCGCAGGTCCTGCACCTCGCCGAGTACGGCGTGGAGCTCGCCAAGGCCTACGCCGAGGACGTGACACGGCCGGTCTGGGCGCAGGAGACCGGGGCGCCCGAGCCGCACATCCCGGCGGCCGACGCACCGGAGTTCGCCCGCGCCACCGTGCTCAACGCCTCGGAGTGCGCGGGGCTGTGGGGCGTGACCTGGTGGTGCTCCCACGACGTGGACCGCTCCCTGGCCGACTACCCGGAGCTGGAGTACACCCTGGGCCTCTTCGACTCCTCGGGCCGCCCCAAGCCGATCGCCACCGCGTTCGCCGACGCCGCCGCCGAGGTGCGCGCCAAGCCCCGCCCCGGGCAGCCGCGCGACCTGGCCCTGGTCCTGGACTGCACGCCCGCCACCCGGTCCGTCTCTGGTCCGGGCGGCGCGTACTTCGAGGCGTGGATGTGGCTGCGGAGCCAGGGCGTCCGCCCGACGGTCGTCCTGGCCTCGCACGCGGACGACGCCGACCACCTTTCGGCCCGGGGCATCACGGATCTCGTACGGAATCCGTCACGACCGGGCCCCTCACCGGAGCCGTGAACGTGACGGGACGCGGACATGGGTCCCGGCGAAGATGACGGAACGCGGGAACAGGCCGAGGCGGCGGAGCGTGCCGGTGAGCGGCTACTCGCCCGCCAGCGCCTCCGCCAGGGCCCGCCGGTTGGCCCGGCCCCTCCCGTACGAGCACAGGTCGTCCCCGTCCTCGGGGAGCCCGGTGGAGACCCGTACGGCGTCCGGTCGCCGGGCCAACAGGGAGTCTCGGAGGCGTGCCTGCCAGGGGTGGAGCCCGGCGTCGTTCGTGGCGACGATCAGCGGGGAGCCCTCGGCCCACCGCAGGATCCCGGCGACGAGGGCCGCCGGGTCGGCAGGCTCCCCGGTGACCGCGGTTCCCGAGGCCGTGGGGTCGACGGCGCGCAGTTCGGTCAGCAGGTCCTCGCCGCCCCAGTTGAGCGCGGGGTGCGGCGGCGGGAAGAGGTCGACGACATGTGCGCCGGACACGGGGTGCCGGGCGGGCCTGCTGCGTACGGCACGGCGGGCGGCCACCGCTCCAGCCCCGGAGTCCCATGCGGCGACCGTGCCCGGGGCGGCCGGCGTCGCGTACCGCTCGGCGGGCCGGCGGACCCGCCCGGCGGCCTCCCACACGCGCTCGTCGGGCAACGATCCGGTGCGCAGCGCGCCGAGTACCGCGTCACGGCAGGCCAGCGTGGTCTCCAGGTCCGGTACGGCGACGATGACCTGGTCGGCTCCCGCGGCGAGGGCGATCCGGGCTCCGGCGGCCTCTCCGTAGCGGTCGGCGATCGCCTTCATCTCCAGCGCGTCGCTCACCAGCACCCCGTCGAAGCCGATGTCGTCGCGCAGCAGATCGCGCAGAATGCGGCGGCTCAGTGTGGCCGGGCGGTCCGGGTCGAGCGCCGGGAACACGACATGGGCGCTCATCAGCATCGGAACACCCGCGGCGACGGCCGCACGGAACGCTTCGAGGTCGGGAAGCAGTTCGTCGTACGACCGCGGGTCGACGGCGGTGTCGTGGTGACTGTCTGTCACCGTGCCGCCATGGCCGGGGAAGTGCTTGGCGCAGGAGGCGACACCGCGGGCCTCGGTGGCGGTGATCCACGCGCGCAGGTGGCGGCCGACGAGCTCGGGGTCGGCGCCGAAGGATCGGGTGCGCACGATCGGGTTGTCCGGGTGGTGCTGGAGGTCGGCGACCGGAGCGTACGAGGCGGTGATGC
>NZ_JAPWHT010000752.1:0-2849 GCF_027270795.1 Streptomyces sp. ActVer | reverse complement strand
AAACGCCGGACGGGCTGGGTACTTCAGCCCCTCCGGCGTTTGAGGAGCGGGGGTTCGGGGGCTGGCCCCCGAAAGAGACGGGAATGGGTAGGGGCGGCGGGGGCGAAAGAACCTCACACAACCCCCCGCGCCCGCAACCCCGCCAACTGACCCTCCGTCACCCCCGCCAGCCTGCCCAGGACTTCGGCGGTGTGCTCGCCGAGGCCCGGCGGCGGGTCGTAGCCCTCGACGGGGGTCGCCGTGAAGCGGATCGGGTTGGCGAGGAGTGGGAGGTGCCCGGACACAGGGTCGTCGACGCCAACCAGCATTCCCCGATGCTGGATCTGAGGGTCGGCGAACACCTCGGGCATCTCGTTGAACGGCCCGGCAGGGACGTCGTGTTCGTCCAGAACGGCGAGCCACTCGTCCCGCGTGCGGGTCAGCATGATCTCTTCGAGCACAGGCAGGATCTCCGAACGATGGGCGATCCGCGCCGAGGTGGTACCGAACCGCGGATCCTGGAGAAGGTCGCTGCGCCCGGCCGCAGCACAGAACGCGGCGAACTGCTTGTCGTTGCCCGCGACGAGGAACAGCGGCTTGTCCTTGCACAGGAAGGCCTGTGAAGGGATCCCGCCGTAGCCACCGTTGCCGCGCCGCTGCGGAACCTCACCGGACACGAGGTAGTTCATCGCGAAGTGCGACAGCGAGGCGAGCCCGCAGTCCAGCAGGGAGAGGTCGATGAACTGGCCCTCGCCGGTGGCGTCCCGGTGTCGCAGCGCCGCCAGGACGGCCGTGGAGGCGTACAGCCCGGTGAGGATGTCGACCATGCTGACCCCGACCTTCATCGGCTCGTCGGGGTGTCCGGAGACGCTCATCATCCCGGACATGGCCTGGAAGATGCCGTCGTAGCCGGGCCGCTGGGCATAGGGGCCGCTCTGGCCGAAGCCGGTGACCGACAGGTACACCAGGTGCGGGTTGAGCTCACGCAGGCTCTCGTGGTCGAGGCCGTACTTCGCCAGCGTCCCCGCGCGGAAGTTCTCGACGAGGACGTCCGAGCGGGCGGCGAGGGCGCGGATCAGCGCCTGGCCCTCGTCGGTGGCGTGGTTGACGGTGACCGACTGCTTGTTGCGGTTGCAGGAGAGGTAGAAGGCGGCCGTGTCCGTGCGGTCGCCATCGGGGCCGGCCGCGAAGGGCGGGCCGTACGTCCGTGAGTCGTCGCCCGTCCCGGGGCGCTCGACCTTGATCACCTCCGCGCCGAGGTCGGCCAGCATCTGGGTGGCCAGCGGGGCCGCGAGGATGCGGGACAGGTCGAGGACGCGTACTCCGGCCAGGGCGGTCGACGGCATCGAGAGGCCTCCCTCTGGGAGGGCACTCCATGCCGGAGTGCCCTGTGACGAGCGAGCTAATGAGTTATATAAATAATACATCTGGAGCTCCGGCTCGTCCCGTACGATTGCTTCAACTATCCAATTCATGTAACTATATCGATCGGCCGGACAGGCCGAGACCGGAGGGCGTGCGGATGACCGTCGCGGCGAGGACCCTCACCGACCAGGAGCAGCGCGAACGCCGTGCGTGGTTCCGGGCCCGCTGGGAACGCGGGGTCGCGTTCAACCGCAACTGCCGTATGCGCATGCTCCGTTGGGATCCCGACGGCGTCGAGGTGGCGCTTCCGTACGCCGAGGCCCTCTCCGCCCACGAAGGCGTCTTCCACGGCGGAGTGATCTCGGCGCTCATCGACACCGCGGGCGCCGGAGCCGTGATCGCCGGGCACGACTTCCAGAAGGGGAGCCGGCTCAGCACCGTGTCGATGTCGGTCCAGTACCTCGCGCCCGCCCGGGGTCGGGAGGCCGTCGCCTTCGCGCGGTGCGTCAGACGGGGCCGCCGACTGCACTTCGCCGACGTCGACGTGCGGATGCCCGACGGACGCATCTGCGCCCGGGGCCAGGTGGTGGTGACCATCTCGGGGGAGCGGCCGGGCGTCGGTGACCCCATCGAACCGTTGACCGAGGAGTGACGTGATGCCCGAGGAGCCCGCGCAGGACCAGGACCTGGTGCTCTACGAGGTCGACGAGGACGGCGTCGCCACCGTCACTCTCAACCGGCCCGAGCGCAAGAACGCGTGGAGCATCCCCATGGAGCGCCGCTTCTTCGCGCTTCTCGACGAAGCCGCCGAGGACCCCGCCGTCCGGGTCGTGGTCATCACGGGCGCGGGCCGGGCGTTCTGCCCGGGCATGGACGTCCAGCGGCTGGAACAGAACGCGCAGCCGGGCCAGTCCCTCAATCTCCAGGCCCGCGTCCCCATGTACAGCAGGCGGAACATGCCGAAGCCCCTGATCGCCGCCGTCAACGGCGCCTGCGCGGGCATCGGCCTGGTCCAGGCACTCATCTGCGACATCCGCTTCGCCGCCCGCGGGGCCCGCTTCACCACCGCCTTCACCCGCCGCGGCCTGGCCGGCGAGTACAACATGCCGTACGTGCTGCCACGCGTCGTAGGCCTGGAGAACGCGCTCGACCTGCTGCTGTCCGGCCGGGTCTTCGACGCCGACGAGGCGAAGGAACTCGGCCTCGTCAGCCGCGTCGTGGAACCGGAGGACCTGCTCGACGCCGCCCGCGCCTACGCCCGCGACATCGCCCGCAACTGCTCCCCGCGCGCCATGGCCGTCGTACGCCACCAGGTGTACGGCGACCTCGACCGCGACTTCACCGGGGCGCTGGCCCGCTCCTACTCCGCCATGGAGTTCTTCGCGGGCTCGCCGGACTTCCGCGAGGGCGTCGCCAGCTTCGTCGAGAAGCGGGAGCTGATGTACGGATTGAGGCGCGAGGCCATGAAAACCTCCCAGATCGGGCCAAACAATCAGATCTGCGCA
>NZ_JAPWHT010000751.1:0-2851 GCF_027270795.1 Streptomyces sp. ActVer | reverse complement strand
GCGTCGGCGCCTCCGGCTGGCCGCCGCCGGCGAACGCGGGCAGCACCGGCCGCCGCACACCCTCCCGACCAGCCACCGTCTCCCCACTGACCGGCGCCACAGGAAACCGCACCGGCAACGAGGCCAACGCCCGGTGGAACGGCCCCGGCCGCCACTCCAGCTCCCCCACCGGCACCGCGAGCTCCACATCGGGCAACCGGTCGAGCAGCTTCTCGACCGCCACGGCGGCGATCAACCGCGCCGGGCTCTGGGCCGGACAGTTGTGCGGACCGGCGCTCCACGCCAGGTGGGCGCGATTCCCCGCACGCTGATCGTTCGTCAGCGCCGGATCCGTGTTCGCGGCGGCGAGACTGATGACGACCGGATCACCGGCCCGCAGCAGCGTCCCCTCGTACACGACGTCCCGAACCGGATAGTGCACCGCGTAGTTGGCCATCGGCGGATCGGTCCACAGGACCTCGTCGAGCGCGTCCTCGACCGGCAGGCTGCCACCGCCGAGGCTGCCCGCGAACCGGTCGTCGGAGAGCAGCAGCCGCAGCCCGTTGGAGATCAGGTTCTGCTGGGGCTCGGTGCCCGCGCCCATGAGGACGACGAGCTCGTGGATCATCTCCTCGTCGGTGAGGGCGGCCGGGTGGGCCATCATCCAGGACGTCATGTCCTGCCCCGGCCGGGCCCGCTTGAGCGCGATGAGGTCGAGCAGGGTCACGGTGAGCAGCTCGTTGGCCTTCTCCGCGTCCACGCCGTCGAAGATCCCGGACATGCCCTCGACCAGCCGCTCACCGAGGTCGGGCGGGCACCCGAAGAGCCGGTTGAAGACGAGCAGCGGCAGGACCTGCGCGTACTCGCCGAGCAGGTCGGCCTCGCCGCGCGGCGCGATCAGGTCGATCAGCGTGTCGGCGCTGCGCTCGACGTATCCGCGCAGGGTGTTGGGCTCGACGCGGGCCAGGCTGTCGGTGATGGCGCCGCGGAGCCTGCGGTGCTCCTCGCCGTCGGTGAACAGCGCGTTCGGCCGGTACATCATCATCGGCACGACCGGGCTGTCCGGCGCGACGGTCCCGTCGGCCAGGTCGCGCCAGCGGCGGGGGTCCTTGGAGAAGGTCTCGGGGCTGCGCAGGACGTGCAGCGCGGCCTCGTACCCGGTGACGAGGGTAGCGCGCACGCCGGGCGCGAGTTCGACGGGCGCGGTGTTGCCGTGCGCCCGCAGCTTGCCGTACGTGGCGGCCGGGTCGGCGGCGAACTCGGGGCCGTACATGGGGTGGTGGAAGGGGCAGCCCTCAGGTGGCGCGGAGACGGGGCCGGGGGCTTCGGGGGAGGTCACGCGTGCTCCAGTTCACTGTCGCCGACACTGCCGGCACTGTCGTCGGCGCTGCCGGCATTGCGGGTGAGGAGGTACTCGACGAGGGCGATCAGCGCGTGCGTGGAGGAGATCCGGTCGCGGGCGTCGCACCGTACGAGGGGTGTTTCGGGGAGCAGGTCGAGGGCTTCGCGGACCTCTTCCAGGTCGTGCTCTGCGGAGGCGTCGTCGAAGTCGTTGAGGGCGACGGCGTACGGCAGGCCCAGTTCCTCCAGGACCCCCATGACGTCGAAGGACTGGCCGAGGCGGCGCGTGTCGGCGAGGACGAGCGCGCCGAGCGCACCGCGGGTCATGTCCTGCCACAGCTCGGTGAAGCGCTGCTGTCCCGGGGTGCCGAAGAGGTACAGCACGAGGGAGTCGTTGAGGGTGAGGCGGCCGAAGTCGAGGGCGACGGTGGTGGTCGTCTTGTCCTTCGTGCCCGCCAGGTCGTCGACGAGCGCGCCGGCCTGGGTCATGACCTCCTCCGTGCGCAACGGCCGGATCTCGGACAGCGCGCCGACGAAGGTGGTCTTGCCGACGGCGAAGTGCCCCACGATCAGGACCTTGACGGCGGTCTGCACACCGCTCGGCAGGTAGACGCCCCCGGCGGGGCTGTCTTCAGAGGCGGGCGCGGAGCCCATCGAGGACCTCCTGGAGGATGCGGGTCTCGGACGGCCGGGCGGACGGGATGGGGGCGCGGGTGACGACGTGGCCGCTGTCCATGAGGTCGGCGATCAGCACCTTGGTGACGCTGACCGGCAGCGCCAGATGTCCGGCCACCTCGGCGACGGACAGCGCGCCGGGCCGGCACAGCTCCATCAACGCCCGCTTCTCCGGGCTCAGTCCGGTCAGCGGCAGGTCGTCGGCGGCGATCAGCAGCGTGACCAGGTCCAGGGTGTTGCGGGTCGGGTGGGAGCGGCCGTCGGTGACGACGTACGGCCGCACCAGCTTCCCTCCGGGACGCCTGGGCGGTGTCATGCCGGGCTGCCGGCGTCCCGACGCGCCGGGCTGGTCAGTTCCTTGCCGAGCCGGTCGACGAGCTTGTGCATGCGGTACGTGACGGCCTCCATGTCCACGTGCTCGGTGGTGGACACGGCGAGGTAGGCGCCCTCGCCGGCGGCCACGAGGAAGACGTAGCCGTGCGCGAACTCGATCAGGGTCTGCCGCCAGGGGGTATGCGGGCTGCCGCAGAACTCGGCGGTGCTGCGGCTGATCGACTGGACGCCGGAGAGCCCCGCGGCGAGCCGTTCGGCGTCGTCCCTGCCGATGTCCGCGGAGTGGGCCCGGAGCATGCCGTCGGCCGAGAGCAGGATCGCGTGCCGCGCCTCGGGGACCTTCAGGACCTCATCGAGCATCCAGCCCAACTCGTTGTTCGTGGTGGGCTCGATCATCCTTGGATGTTCCCTTCGTCTTCGTGGGGGGTGGTGTCCTGGGCGGCACGGCCGTGGAGCGTGCCGCGGGCGAACGCACCCATGCGGCGGGCGGTCTCCTCGGCCGAGCGGTCGCCGGGATCGTCGA
>NZ_JAPWHT010000750.1:0-2861 GCF_027270795.1 Streptomyces sp. ActVer | reverse complement strand
GACTTCTCGCCCGAACTCGCCGCCGTGCGCTGGGCCGCGCGACACGACGTGCCGGTCGTCGCGTGCGACCTGCCGCTCGCCGACCGGGCGTGGAGCGCCGAACGGCACACCCCCGCATGCCCGGACGACGGTACGGACCGGGGCTCGGCTCCGGAGCCGCCCGGCACTCCCACCGATCCGGCGTCCGCACAGCGGTCCGGCAGCCCCGCCACTCCACCAGCGCAGACACCTGGCTCCGACCGGGTCACCACCGGCGAGACACCCGGCGCTCCCGATCCCGTCGGCGTCCACGAGACGTCCGGCCGAGCCGGCCTCGCCACCGCGCTACGGGCCCGGCTCACGGGCCGTACCGGTGACGACCTGTGGGACCGCCTCGTCGAGACGGCCGCCCCGGGCTCACCTCCCGAAGCGCTGCGGCAGGCCGCCCTCCTGACGGGCTGGGCGCTGCGCGAGGACGCGGCCGCCTCGGAAGGCGTGCCCGAGCTGGACCTGCGCCGCGAGGAGTGGATGCGCGCCCGGCTGGCCGCCGCCACCGCGAACGGCGAACGCGCGGCCGTGCTCGTCGCCGCCTTCCACGCCCCGGCGTTGACGTCACCGGGCACGCTGCCGGAAGTGCCATCGCCCGCCCCCGGCGGCCCGGACGCCGAGGCCCCGGCGTGTACGACGTCGTTCATCCCGTACACCTACGCGCTTCTCGACGAGCGGTCCGGCTACCCGGCGGGCATCCGGGACCCGGAATGGCAGCACCTGGTCCTGGGCGCGGCGGGCGACCCGGCCGCGTTGGAGGACGCCCTGACACGCGCCGCCGTACAGATCTGTGCCCAACTGCGCTCCCTCGGCCACCCGTCGGGACCCGCCGACGCCCGGGAGATCTGCCGCCTCGCGGGAGACCTCGCCCGACTGCGTGGACTCCCCGCGGCCGGGCGGGGCGAGCTGGTCGAAGCGGTGCAGACCGTACTCACACAGGGTGAGCCGTACGGCCGGGGCCGAGCCGTCGCACAGGCGATGGAGCGGGTGCTCGTGGGAACGCGCGGCGGCCGCCCGGCACCCGGAGCGCCCCGGAGTGGACTCGCTCCGGCGGTGGAGGAGGAGCTGGCGGCACTGGGGCTGCCGGGGCCCGACAGCCGCGGCGCCGACGCCACGCGGGATCTGCGCCTGGACCCGCTGCGTTCCGAACTGGACAGCCGCCGAGAACTCCTGTTGCAGCGCCTGACCGTGTGCGGTGTGCCGTACGGAGAGGCAAAGGAAGTCGTCGGCGCAGGCGGGTCCGAGGCGCTGACCTCCCGCTGGGAGGTGCGCTGGACGCCCGCCACGGCGGCGATGCTCACCGCGGCCGGCGTCCGGGGAGTCACCCCCGCTCAGGCCGCCGAGGGATTGCTGCGCGAACGCCGGCGCGCGGAGCGGGACGAGGGCGGCCCCACGGCCGCGCAGACGCTGCACGGCCTTCGGCAGGCGGCGGAGTGCGGCCTGCCCGCCCTCACGGACGAACGCCTCTCCGACGTCCGCGAGGTGCTGCCGCACTCCGCCACGCTGCCGGAACTCCTCGCCGGCCTGGCCCTGTTGGACCGTCTGCGGGCGGGTCACGTCGCGGGCCTCGGTACCGACGAGGAACGCACCGAGACGGTGGCCACCGTGGCCGAGCTGCTGACCGCCGCGGCTGTGCGGCAGGTGGACGGTCTCACAGGTTCCGAGGACCGGGGCGACGCGCACGCGCTGCTCGAACTCGCCCATCGCGCGGACCTCTTGGGCGGCATACGGCTCGCCGACGCGCTCGCCCGGCTGGCCGCCGACGGCTCCCCGCTGATGCGCGGCGCCGCCGGAGCCGTACGCGTCCTCCTCGGTCACGAGGAACCGCATGTTCTGGGCGATCGCATCGCTTCCTGGGTCGACTCGGCCAACGTTCCCGAGGCCCGGACCGCCCTGACCGACCGGCTCATCGGGGTGCTGACCGCCGCGGGCCCACTCCTGGAGGCGGCGGCTCCCGCCCTGGAGCCGCTGCTCAACCGCATCATCGAGATGCCCGACCGGCAGTTCCTCGACCGCCTCCCCTCGCTCCGGGGAGGCTTCGACACCCTCAGTCCGGCGGCACGCGACCGGCTCCTCGACACCGTCGAAGAACGCCTCGCCACCACGCATCTGACCGACACCGGCGGCGTCGACCCCGCCGCACTCGCGACCTGGACCCGCGCGGACCTGGCGGCCCGCGCCGCCCTCCGCGCGCTCGGGCTACTGCCTCCGCCCAAGGGGGACGACCTCGTCCCGGCGGCCGAAAACCCCGAAGCGCGCGAACCCTCCAAAGCCCTCGGGCCCCCTGGAACCGAAGCAACCGAGCGGGTCGCTGAGCACTCCCCCGAGGATCACGTCCTCGCGTCCGCCGACCGCTGGCGGCTCGTACTCGGCCGTCGTACGGATCAACTGCCGCGCTCGGCCTCGGCGTTCGCGACCGCGCTGGACGAGTTGTACGGCAGCGGACGCGGCGAGGGCAGCAGGGGCGATCTGACCGGACCTCGCCGACGGGGCGGGGGCGGCCGGGAGGCTTCGTACCCGGGAGTGCGTGAGTGGTCCGAGGAGCTGGCCGCCCTGTTCGGACCGGGCATCCGGGAAGAGGTGCTGGCGGCGGCAGCGGCGTCGGGCCGCAAGGACGTGATAGCCGAGCTCAACCCGGACCTCGTGCGGCCCTCCGTCGATCTGCTGCGCACCGTGCTCCAGCACGCGGGAGGACTGCCCGAGGCTCAACTGGCCGCACTGCGCCCGCTGGTCCGCCGCCTGGTCGAGGCGCTGACCCGGGAACTGGCCACACGCCTGCGCCCCGCGCTGCACGGCGCGGCCTGTCGAGGACTCCAGGGCGGCGGTGGCCTGCG
>NZ_JAPWHT010000074.1:0-31123 GCF_027270795.1 Streptomyces sp. ActVer | reverse complement strand
CGATCTGGCTGCCCCCACAGGGCCCCCAGTTCATCGGCCGCTAGGGCAACCCCGCTCAGCCTTGGGGGCGCGAGGAACTGCGCGACAAGCCACAACGGGCCCGCAGCCGCCGCCGAACCTTCCCAGTCGAGCTCTTGGGCGCCCCGGCTGAGCCCAGTGGCAACGGTGGTCAGCGGTCGGCTTTCGTCTTGTAGCCGCGACCCCACTGCAGGCCCCAGCCATAGAGCCGGTCGAGCTCCGCCTGGAACCCGTACACGAACTTCACCTCTCGGCGCACCACGAGTTCGTTCTTGACGTTCTCGATCATGACCACCGCACAGGACCTGGCCTGCGAGTGCCGTTCGTCGAGGCCGATCTCGATCCGGGGCCCGTTGCTCGGGTAGAGCGTCACGATCGCGTGCGTACGGTCGAAGGCGGGGGTCTGGTCGTAGATGTAGACGAAGACCAGGAGCCGCTTTATCTGCTCGCGGTGGTCGAGGTTGACGAAGATCGTCTCGCCCGAGCCGGAGCCGAAGCGGTCGTCGCCGCTGAGTTTCACGTACGGCGCGCCGTTGAGCTCGCCCAGGAAGCCGCCCAGGGGCTGGACGACTCCCTTGGTGCCGTCCGCGAGTTCGTACATGCAGCCCAGGTCGAGGTCGACGTTGACCATGCTCTGGGTGTGCGCCTGCACCACGTCCGGCTTGAAGGCCTTGAAGGGGTGGCGCAGCAGGCTGTCCCGCTGGGACCCGCCGATGTCGGAGGTGCGCATCCGCCAGGACAGGTTGATGCGGAGGTTGCCGGTGGCGGCGCCCTGTTTGGTGAGCGAGATCGTGTGGTTCCGTTTGGTCAGTTCTATGGCGTTGGTCGCCGCGCTGCCCGAGTCGAAGTCCGTCGACCGGCCGCGCCACAAGCCTTCCCAGAAGCTCATTCCCGCCCCCACGCTTCCCTGTTCACCTCGACGAATGCGCCGGGGCGGCCGCGAGGAATCCCTCGACGGCCGCCCCTCACAGAGCGTTCCTCACTCGGAGCGGTGTCACACCCCGGACGAGATCTCAGCCTTGTCGTCCGAGGCCTCAGCTTTTCCCTCTGCGGCCGCGATCGCCCGGTTCCGGCGCACGGAGGACCAGAAGGACCAGCCGATCAGGACGACACCGATGAGGCCGGTGATGACCTCGTTGATCTCGTACCGGATGGTGACAAGGAGGATTGCGGCAAGAGCACCGATGGCGTAGTGGGCGCCGTGCTCCAGGTAGACGTAGTCGTCGAGGGTGCCCTGACGGACCAGGTAGACGGTGAGCGACCGGACGTACATGGCACCGATACCGAGGCCGAGCGCCATCAGGACGATGTCGTTGGTGATGGCGAAGGCGCCGATGACACCGTCGAAGGAGAACGACGCGTCCAGGACCTCAAGGTAGAGGAACATGAAGAAGGCCGCCTTGCCCGCCATGACGACGGCCGTGGGCTTCTTGCCGGCACGCTTGGCCTCTTCCTCCTCCTCGTGCTCCCGTTCCTCCTCTGCCTCGATTCTGTTCTCGAAGAAACCGGAGAGACCACCGACGACCAGATAGGTGATGAGGCCCGCGATGCCGGAGATCAGCACCGTCTGCGCCTTGTCGACATGCCCGCCGCCATGTTGCAGGGCCTTGGACGCAAAGGTCATCGCGGAGACCATCAGCACGATCAGGGCGATGCAGACCGACAGCATGTCGATCTTGCCGAGCTTGGCCAGCGGGCGCTCCAGCCAGCCCAGCCACTTGATGTCGCGATCCTCGAAGACGAAGTCGAGGAAGATCATCAGCAGGAACATGCCACCGAAGGCCGCGATCGCCGGGTGGGCGTCGGTCACCAGTTCCTCGTAGCGGTTCTTGTCGGACAACGCCAGGTCGACGGCCTCGATCGGGCCGATCTTGGCGGTGATGGCGACGATCACGACGGGGAAGACCAGCCGCATACCGAAGACGGCGATCAGCACACCGATCGTGAGGAAGATCTTCTGCCAGAAGGCACTCATCTTCTTCAGGATTCCGGCGTTGACCACCGCGTTGTCGAAGGACAGCGAGATCTCGAGGACGGACAGGATCGCCACGATGCCGAACCCGGTCCACCCCCCGTAGAACACCGCTGCGACCAAGCCGAGCGCGGTGACCGCGAACGACCAGCCGAAGGTTTTCAGAACCACTGGCTACCCAATCGTGAGTATGGGGGGCTACCCCCGGACGAAGTCCGGAGGGGGTTTCCCCCCGCCGTACCCGGCTTTACGAAACATTGACCACAAAGTCTAGAGGGACGACCCCTCGGACGAGAGGGCCGGGCCACCCCACCCGGAGAGTCGCAGGTCCAGAGGGTGCGGACGCCAGTGACGCGCCTTCGGCCCCGCCCGCCACACTGCTTTCGGTGCACGGCGGGCGGTGGCCTCTCCTTCGGTCACCGGGGGCACCTTCCCCGGACCCGGCGGCCCTACGAGACGTTGACCCCGAAGTCCAGGGCGATGCCCCGCAGTCCGGACGCGTACCCCTGTCCCACGGCGCGGAACTTCCACTCCGCGCCGTAGCGGTAGACCTCGCCGAAGATCATCGCGGTCTCCGTGGAGGCGTCCTCGGAGAGGTCGTAGCGGGCGAGCTCCTGGCCGTCGGCCTGGTTGACGACCCGGATGAAGGCGTTGCTGACCTGACCGAAGGTCTGGCCGCGGTTGTCGGCGTCATGGATGGAGACCGGAAAGACGATCTTGTCGACGTTGGCGGGCACCTTGGAGAGGTCGATCAGGAGAGACTCGTCGTCGCCGTCGCCCTCACCCGTGAGGTTGTCCCCGGTGTGCTCGACCGAGCCGTCCGGGCTCTTGAGCTGGTTGTAGAAGATGAACCACTCGTCACCGAGCACCCGCCCCGAGTTGCACAGCAGCGCGCTGGCATCGAGGTCGAAGTCTGCTCCGGTGGTCGAGCGTGCGTCCCAGCCGAGCCCGATCATCACCTGCGTGAGGTTCGGTGCGGCCTTGGAGAGGGAGACATTGCCCCCCTTGGCGAGCGTGACGCCCATGATCCTTGTCCTCCCCGGTCAAGCCATTGGGTTGTCGAGCACGTCCGGCGCCGCACTAGGAGTGTGCGACGCCGGACGGAAAAAAGGTGAAGCGGATTGAAAGTGCCCGGGGCCGGACCACGGCCCCGGGGTGGCTCAGACGTTGACGCCGAAGTCCTGCGCGATGCCGCGCAGACCTGAGGCATACCCCTGACCGATGGCACGGAACTTCCACTCCGCGCCGTGGCGGTACAGCTCGCCGAAGACCATCGCGGTCTCCGTGGAGGCGTCCTCGGAAAGGTCGTACCGGGCGATCTCCGCCTCGCCCGCCTGGTTCACGACGCGGATGAACGCGTTGCGCACCTGGCCGAACGACTGCTGGCGGTTCTCGGCGTCGTAGATCGAGACCGGGAAGACGATCTTCTCGATGTCGGCCGGGACGCCGGCGAGGTTGACCTTGATCTGCTCGTCGTCGCCCTCGCCCTCACCGGTGGTGTTGTCACCGGTGTGCTCGACCGAGCCGTCGGGGCTCTTCAGGTTGTTGAAGAACACGAAGTTGGCGTCACTGCTGACCTTGCCCTCCGCGTTCGTCAGGATGGCGCTGGCGTCCAGGTCGAAGTCGGTACCGGTGGTGGTGCGGATGTCCCACCCCAGACCGATGATGACCGCGGTCAGTCCCGGGGCCTCCTTCGACAGCGATACGTTGCCGCCCTTGCTGAGGCTGACTCCCACGAGTCCTCCCATTGGTGTCCAGGGGCGGTGCGCCCCGTAGTGCGTCGGTATCGGATCAACGTGTCGATCCTAGTGAGGGGTTCCCCACCGCCGCAGGCCCTGGGCGTGAAGAATCCCAGAGTGTCGGCATCACAGGCCGGTCACGGAGCCGGGATCATGCGGGGTTCGTGCCGGGATCACGTCCGGATCACAGACTGTCCAGCGCCGTCACGTACTCGTTCAGGTCACGGGCGTCCGGCAGGGCGTTGACGACGGTCCAGCGGACGATGCCCTCCTTGTCGATGACGAAGGTGCCGCGCACCGCGCAGCCCTTGTCCTCGGCGAAGACCCCGTACGCGCGCGAGACCTCGCCGTGCGGCCAGAAGTCGGACAGCAGCGGGTAGTCCAGGCCCTCCTGCTCGGCGAAGACGCGCAGGGTGTGGATGGAGTCGTTGGAGACGGCGAGCAGCTGGGTGTCGCGGTCGGAGAACTGCGGCAGGTTGTCGCGCAGGGCGCACAGTTCGCCCGTGCAGACGCCGGTGAAGGCGAAGGGGTAGAAGAGCAGCACGACGTTCTTCGCGCCGCGGAAGTCCGAGAGCTTCACGGTGGCGCCGTGGTTGTCCTTCAGTTCGAAGTCCGGGGCCTTGTCGCCGACCTCGATCGTCATCGTCCTGCGTCCTTTCCATGGGCCGTTCGGGGCACCCACCCTACGCAGAGACCCCTTTTCGCCCCCGCCGCCCCTACCCATTCCCGCCCCTTTTCGGGGGCTCCGCCCCCGAACCCCCGCTCCTCAAACGCCGGAGAGGCTGAGTCCTTTAGGGGCGCGGGGAACTGCGCGACCAGCCACAACGCACCCGCAGCCGACGACGAAGGCCGAGGTACGAAAAACGGGGGCCCAGGGGTGCCAACCCCTGAACCCCCGCCCAAATCAGCGGAGCGTCACCGCTTTGACTTGGCCGCCTTCGGCGTAGCCAGCCGGGTCCCGCTCCAGTCCTTCCCCACGCTGATGCTCTTGGTCTGGGACAGACCCGCGGTCGTCGCGGCTTCCGCGATGTCGCTGGGCTCCACATACCCGTCTCGGCCGGTCTTCGGCGTCAGCAGCAGGACGGCGCCGCCCTCTTCGACGTACGTGGTGGCATCCACCAGCGCGTCCGTCAGGTCGCCGTCGTCGTCACGGAACCAGAGCACTACGGCGTCGGCGACGTCGTCGTACTCCTCGTCCATGAGCTCGCTGCCGATGACTTCTTCAATGGCCTCGCGGAGCTCCTGGTCGACGTCGTCGTCGAAGCCGATCTCCTGGACCACCTGCTCGGGCTGGAATCCCAGCCTGGTGGCCAGGCTCGTCCGCTCCTCCGCGTGGTCCGCGGTCGCGCTCACGGGTTGCCTCCTGATCATGTTCGGTAATGGGGTCTCCCCCTGCTCGGGCGAAGCCTGGAGCTTGGGGAAGTTCAAGCCACGCGCGTGCGCGAAGCATTGGCCGTAGTCCACACGGGCGGGGCGGATCGCGCAAGTACCCGGCCGTCGGGACCGCCGAAACGGTGACGATCCCGACCGTGTCGCCGCAACTCCAGGCAGGGAATCCTGGCCATTGGTGACGCACACCACACCAATCTGCCCCATTTGTGGATTTACGAACCCTACGAGGGTACGGGACTCGAAAGGCTTTGCGGTACGCGTCACGGGTCGGGCGTATCGTTGCGATTTGCCGTACCCGCCCTTTGGGGGACGGGGCGAACGTCTCGGTTACCTCTCGGTAGAGATGACGTTTCCGCCCCCGAGGTCCACGATGGGGAACGGTGCAGAGACCCAGGTAACCAGAGAGACCCCCCAAGAAAAAACCGAGAAAAACCGAGAAAAAGCGGCCCCCTGAGAGCGAAGGAACAGCGTGGCTTCCGGACCCGATCGCAACCCGATCATCATTGGCGGCCTTCCGAGTCAGGTCCCTGACTTCGATCCAGAAGAGACCCAGGAGTGGCTCGACTCCCTCGACGCCGCCGTCGACCAGCGCGGCCGGGAGCGGGCCCGCTATCTCATGCTGCGGCTGATCGAACGGGCCCGCGAGAAGCGCGTGGCCGTGCCGGAGATGCGCAGCACGGACTACGTCAACACCATCGCCACCAAGGACGAGCCGTTCTTCCCCGGCAACGAGGAGATCGAGCGGAAGATCCTGAACGCGACCCGCTGGAACGCGGCCGTGATGGTGTCCAGGGCCCAGCGCCCCGGAATCGGCGTCGGCGGTCACATCGCCACCTTCGCGTCCTCCGCCTCCCTCTACGACGTGGGCTTCAACCACTTCTTCCGCGGCAAGGACGAGGGCGACGGCGGCGACCAGATCTTCTTCCAGGGTCACGCCTCCCCCGGCATCTACGCCCGCGCGTTCATGCTGGACCGGCTGAGCGAGCAGCAGCTCGACGCCTTCCGCCAGGAGAAGTCCAAGGCGCCGAACGGCCTGTCGTCGTACCCGCACCCGCGGTCGATGCCGGACTTCTGGGAGTTCCCGACGGTCTCGATGGGCCTCGGCCCGCTCGGCGCGATCTTCCAGGCGCGAATGAACCGCTACATGGAGGCGCGCGGTATCGCGGACACCTCCAAGTCCCACGTTTGGGCGTTTCTCGGTGACGGCGAGATGGACGAGCCCGAGTCGCTCGGCCAGCTGTCCATCGCCGCGCGCGAGGGCCTGGACAACCTCACGTTCGTCGTCAACTGCAACCTCCAGCGCCTCGACGGCCCGGTGCGCGGCAACGGAAAGATCATCCAGGAGCTGGAGTCGCAGTTCCGCGGCGCCGGCTGGAACGTCATCAAGCTGGTCTGGGACCGCAGTTGGGACCCGCTGCTCGCGCAGGACCGCGACGGCGTGCTCGTCAACCAGCTGAACACCACGCCCGACGGACAGTTCCAGACGTACGCCACCGAGACGGGCTCGTACATCCGCGAGCACTTCTTCGGTCACGACCACCGGCTGCGGGCGATGGTCGAGAACATGACCGACGACCAGATCCTGCACCTGGGCCGCGGCGGTCACGACCACAAGAAGGTCTACGCGGCCTACGCGGCGGCCAAGGCGCACAGCGGCCAGCCGACCGTGATCCTCGCGCAGACGGTCAAGGGCTGGACGCTCGGCCCGAACTTCGAGGGCCGCAACGCCACGCACCAGATGAAGAAGCTGACGGTCGCCGACCTCAAGGGCTTCCGCGACCGGCTGCACCTGCCGATCTCCGACCAGGAGCTGGAGTCCGGCGCGCCGCCGTACTACCACCCGGGCCGGAACTCGGAGGAGATCCAGTACATGCACGACCGCCGCAAGGGGCTCGGCGGGTACGTCCCGACGCGCGTCGTGCGGTCCAAGCCGCTCGCACTGCCCGAGGACAAGACGTACGCGAGTGTGAAGAAGGGTTCGGGTCAGCAGTCGATCGCCACCACCATGGCGTTCGTACGGCTGCTCAAGGACCTCATGCGGGACAAGGAGATCGGCAAGCGGTTCGTGCTGATCGCGCCCGACGAGTACCGCACATTCGGCATGGACTCGTTCTTCCCGAGCGCGAAGATCTACAACCCGCTCGGCCAGCAGTACGAGGCCGTGGACCGCGATCTGCTCCTCGCGTACAAGGAGTCGCCGACCGGGCAGATGCTGCACGACGGCATCTCCGAGGCGGGCTGTACGGCCTCGCTGATCGCGGCCGGCTCGGCGTACGCCACGCACGGCGAGCCGCTCATCCCGGTGTACGTCTTCTACTCGATGTTCGGTTTCCAGCGCACCGGCGACCAGTTCTGGCAGATGGCCGACCAGTTGTCGCGCGGCTTCGTACTGGGCGCGACCGCCGGTCGTACGACTCTGACCGGTGAGGGTCTGCAGCACGCGGACGGGCACTCGCAGCTGCTCGCCTCGACGAACCCGGGGTGTGTCGCGTACGACCCGGCCTACGGGTTCGAGATCGCGCACATCGTGAAGGACGGGCTGCGGCGGATGTACGGCTCGTCCGCCGAGCACCCGCACGGCGAGGACGTCTTCTACTACCTCACCGTCTACAACGAGCCGATCCAGCACCCCGCCGAGCCGGAGGACGTGGACGTCGACGGCATCCTGAAGGGCATCCACCGCTTCGCGGAGGGCACTTCGGGCTCCATCCCGGCGCAGATCATGGCGTCCGGTGTCGCCGTGCCGTGGGCCGTCGAGGCCCAGCGGATGCTCGCCGAGGACTGGAACGTACGGGCCGACGTCTGGTCGGCGACCTCATGGAACGAGCTGCGGCGCGAGGCCGTCGAGGTGGAGCGGCACAATCTGCTGCACCCCGAGGAGGAGCAGCGCGTTCCCTATGTGACGCGGAAGCTGTCCGGGGCGCAGGGGCCGTTCGTGGCCGTCTCCGACTGGATGCGGTCGGTTCCTGACCAGATCGCTCGCTGGGTGCCGGGGACCTATCAGTCCCTGGGCGCCGACGGGTTCGGCTTCGCCGATACCCGGGGGGCTGCTCGGCGGTTCTTCCACATCGACGCGCAGTCGATCGTGGTGGGGGTGCTGACGGAGCTCGCGCGTGAGGGCAAGCTCGACCGGTCCGTGCTCAAGCAGGCGATTGACCGGTATCAGTTGCTGGATGTGGCTTCTGCGGATCCTGGTGCTGCCGGTGGGGATGCGTAGCGCTCCGCGCGGGGCCGGCTATTTGTCTGCGGGTTGTGGGGGCTGGGCGCGCCCACGCGGCGGAGCCGCACATCGATAGAGCCCCGCGCCCCTAAAAGACAAAAGACCGGTCGGTCTGAACTCAGCGCGCTGTCAAGGGGTGGTGTGGCCACGGGTCACGCCGCCCCTTCGCGTTTTCTACTATGCGCGCATGAAGCAGCAATCGGCGCAGGACCGTTGGGAGCAGCGTACGCAGCGGCCCTTGTTGGGGCTTGCGGTGGCGTTTGCCGTTGCCTATGCCGTACCGATCGTGTGGCCCGAGGCCGATCGGGAGGTGACCTCGTGGTGCACGCGCGTGGAGTGGGCGGTCTGGGGGTTGTTCGCCCTGGACTATCTCGTACGGCTCGCTCTCACCGACCGGCGGCGGGAGTTCGTCCGGGCGCACTGGCTCGATCTGTGCGCGGTGCTGTTGCCGCTCATCCAGCCGATCCGGCTGCTGCGGCTCGTCTCCACGTTGCTGCTCGTCGGGCAGCGGGCCCGGATGGCGCCGCAGATACGGCTGACCACGTATGTCGTGGGTGCGGTGGTGGCCCTGCTGATGTTCGGCTCGCTCGCTGTGCTCTCCGTCGAGCGGGAGTCGCCCGAGGGCAACATCAAGACGCTGGGTGACGCGGTGTGGTGGTCGTTCACCACGATGACGACCGTGGGGTACGGCGACCATGCTCCGGCCACCGGGCTCGGGCGGATGATAGCGGTCGGGCTGATGCTGTCCGGGATCGCGCTTCTCGGTGTCGTGACCGCCAATATCGCCGCGTGGTTCATATCGCGGTTCGAGTCGGACGATGTGGAGGAGCGGCGGCAGACGGCGGCGATCGAGGCGCTGGCGGAGGAGGTACGGGCCCTGCGGGCGCAGGTTGCCGCGTTGTCCGACTCGGCGTCTGTCGCTGCGGAGGAGCAGTTGCGCTGAGCAGTGTGCGGTTGTTCGTCGGGTGCGGGTGTGTGCGACCAGCCACACACGACCCGCAGACGACTGTCCACAGCACGGTCCGGCTAGAACATTCCGTTACCCGGGCCCGCCGTTCCGGCCATCCACACGATCGCCAGGATCGTGTCTATCGCGCCCAGTACCAGCGCGATGAGCGCCGGCAGTGGGCGGGCGCCGTTCCAGCGGCGTCCCATTGCCAGCCATCCGCAGGCGATCGCCAGTGGGCCGAGGATGATCCCCAGCACGAAGAATCCGGCGACCGCGCAGATGACTCCGATGATTCCGAGCGTCGCGCGGTCCGGCCCGCTCCGACGCCGAGTACGGCTCCGTGAGCGAGGGTGTTTGCGCGTGGTGTGACCGAAGCCCGCCATCATCAACTCCCTGGACCTCTGAGCCGGCCGAATGCCGGCCGGTTCGGGCTCGGAAGCCGTGTACCCCGGTCCGTTCGGTTCAGACCCGTACTTCTTCTCCCACCGCTTCCGCGGCGCGCTGCCCCCCTCCGGCAGCGCGCCCCGGCCTCACCGAACTGGCCGTTTCGTACGGATCAGTTGAGAGCACTCTGACCTGCGGCACGACCGATATGAAAGTCATACGGAATGGCGTCACCCTGATAGGCGAAAGCCCCGCCGAGTGAACTCGGCGGGGCCGGGCCGGAGATGGCCGACAGAGACGAACATCGAGCGGACTAGATGTGTCCGACTCCCGCGCCCGCTTCCGCGTTGGCCCCCCGCTTGGTGAGGAAGGCGACGAAGATGGCCACGAAGGCGACGCCGGCCGCGACGAGGCTCGCCAGGCTCATGCCGGAGATGAACGTGTCGTGCGCGACGCCCGTGATCTTCTCGGCGAGCTCGGGCGGCGTGCCCGGTGCCACCGGCGCGGCGCCGACCTGGACCGCCTCCTTGGCCTGGTCGAGCTGGACCGGGGTCAGCTGCGGAAGGCCCGCGGACGCCCAGTTGCCCGCGAGGTCGCCGTCGACCTTGGAGGCCATCACGGCACCCAGGACCGCCGTACCGAGGCTGCCGCCGATCTGCATCGCGGCCTGCTGGAGACCACCGGCGACACCGGAGAGCTCCATCGGCGCGTTGCCCACGATGACCTCCGTGGCGCCGACCATGACCGGCGCGAGGCCGAGCCCGAGGAGCGCGAACCAGATCGACATGAGCCCGCTGCTCGTGTCCGTCTCCAGCGTCGACACACCGAACATGGCGATGGCGGTGAGCGCCATGCCGCCCGCGAGCGGGATGCGCGGTCCCGTCTTGGTGATCATCGCGCCGGCCAGGGGCGAGCCGACGATCATCATGCCGGTGAGCGGCAGCAGGTGCAGGCCCGCGTTGATCGGGCTCATCCCGTGCACGTTCTGCAGGTAGAAGGTGACGAAGAACAGGCCGCCCATGAAGGCGATCGCCATGAGCACCATCAGGACCACACCGGCCGACAGCGCCACGGAGCGGAAGAGCCCGAGCGGGATGAGCGGCTCGGCGACCCTGTTCTCCCAGTACGCGAACAGTCCGAAGCCGAGCACCGAGATGGCCAGGAACGACCACGTCATGGCGTCGCCCCAGCCCCACTCCGGGGCCTTGATGAGCGCCCAGACCAGGCAGAACATGGCGCCGGACAGCAGGCCGATACCGGGGAGGTCGAAGGAGCGCGGCGCGTTCTCCGCGCGGTGGTCGGTGAGGATCACCACGCCGAGGACGACCGCGATGATGCCGACCGGCACGTTGATGAAGAAGACGGACTGCCAGCTGACGTGCTCGACGAGGACACCGCCGAGGATCGGGCCGCCTGCCGTGGAGGCGCCGATGACCATGCCCCAGATGCCGATCGCCATGTTCAGCTTCTCGGCCGGGAAGGTGGCTCGCAGCAGACCGAGCGCGGCCGGCATCAGCAGCGCGCCGAACAGGCCCTGGAGCACTCGGAATACGACCACGAAGGCGATGCTGTCGGAGAGGCCGATGGCACCCGAGGCGGCCGCGAAGCCGACCACTCCTATCAGGAAGGTCTGCCGGTGGCCGAACCGGTCGCCGAGCTTGCCCGCCGTGATCAGCGTGACCGCGAGCGCGAGGAAGTAGCCGTTGGTGATCCACTGAACGTCCGCGAAGCTGGCGTTGAGGTCCTTCTGGATGGCCGGGTTGGCGATGGCCACGATGGTGCCGTCCAGGGCCACCATCATCACGCCCACGGCCACGGTGAACAGGGTGTACCAAGGGTGGCCGCGCAGCCCCTTGCCCGGGGTCGGACCGGGGGCGGCGGGCGAGGCCTTGTCGGCCGGGCCGGTCGTGTCGACGGTGGTCTGACTAGTCATGCCCCGAGGCTAATGACAGCCACTGACAGTTGACAAACCAATTCACAAGTCGGTAACTGTCACGTCACTCACGGATAGTCTGAGCCGGGCGGAACGGACACCTGCGGCGTGCCGGAGGGACGAAACAGACGCAGACGCGGAAGACGGGAAGAGGTTCCATGGACACGGCGTCACGGCCGGGACTGCGCGAGCTCAAGAAACAGCGGACCCGGGACGCCCTGGTGCGGGCCGCCCTGGAACTGTTCACGACCCAGGGGTACGAGCGGACGACCGTCGACGAGATCGTCGAGGCCGTCGACGTCTCACAGCGCACCTTCTTCCGCTACTTCGCGGGCAAGGAGGACGCCGCCTTCGCCGTCCAGGAGATGGCCGAGTCGCATTTCGTCGCGGCGGTGCGCGGGCGCCCTGCCCACGAGGCCCCGTTGGACGCGCTGCGCAAGGCCGTCATGGCCAGCTGGGACACCATCGGCGAGGCCATCGAGGCCGTCATCCCGCTCGAACTCCACATGCGCGCCTTCCAGTTGATCGAGTCGACGCCCGCGCTGCTCGCCGCCCACCTGCGCCGCCAGGAGGGACTGGAGGAGGAACTCGCGCGAGTGATCGCCGAGCGTGAGGGCCTCGACGTGGACACCGACCCGCGGCCGCGCCTGGTGATGGCCGTTTTCGGCGGGGTGATGCGGCTGACGGGCCGGCTCTGGGGCGCGGGCGAGGACTTCAGTGTGGCGGCGATGCGCGAGCTGACCGCCTCGTATCTCGACCAGGTGGGGCCCGCGTTGGCGGAGAACTGGCGCACGGGCGGCGGGAACGGCCGTACGGACACCGAGTGACGACAGTCGTACGCAGAGTCGAAATCCGCCGATGGCGGGGCTAGTTGCGCACCTACACAGGGTGACCGGGCGACTCAATATGCGCCCGGTTTTACCCAATTACCCCCCACGAAACGTGATCCGCCTCACTCGGTTAACGCGAGACACTCTCGTTCTCCTAGTGTGTCCTTCCAGTGACTTCCTTCGACTCCACCCCCCAACTCAACGTCTGGCGCATGTTGCTCGCGCTGGCCGTGGTGTTCGTGATGCTCGGGACCACCGGCTGGACAGCAGTGCGCAATCACCGGGGCGCGAGCACACCGCTCGCGGCGTCGCTGTCCGCCTGGGACCGCGGTCGCATAGGCGGTCATCGCCTGCCCGACCCGGACGACACGACACCCGCCCGGCTGGCCCGCTTCTTCGCCTCGCTCGACGCGCGGCAGCGGGCCCGGCTCGCCGCCCGCTATCCGCTGGCGGTCGGCAACATGAACGGGGCGCCGGTCCAGCTCCGCTACCGCGCCAACCAGATCGCCCTCGGCCAGGCGCGCAAGGTCGAGCTCAAACGCATGCACGACGACCGGCTCTCGCCGACCGGGCAGTACGAGGCCGGCCGCCGGATGAACCGGTACGAGGACCTGATGAGCGGGGAGCGCCGCATCCTCGCCTTCGACCCGATGGGCTCCGGCCGGGTCGCGGAGGTCTTCGGAGACCTGGACAGGGCCGAGCGGGTCTCGGTCGTGGTGCCCGGCGTCGACACCAACCTCCTGACCTTCCAGCGCACCAACAAGACGTACTCGGCGCCCGTCGGCATGGCGAAGTCCCTGTACAGCGCCGAGCGGGCCGCGAGCCCGGAGACACGTACGGCCGTCATCGCCTGGGCCGACTACACGGCGCCCAGCGGACTCGGCATGGACGCGGCCACCGGGATTCGCGCCGAGGAGGGCGCGGTCCGGCTCAACGCCCTGGTCCGGGCCCTGCCCGGACGCTCCGGCGTGGCCCTGTACTGCCACAGCTACGGCTCGGTCGTCTGCGGTGTCGCCGCGCACTCGCTGCCCTCCCGGGTCTCCGACATAGCGGTGGCGGGCAGCCCCGGTATGCGGGTCGAGAAGGCCGCGCAGCTGCGCACCTCCGCCCGGGTGTGGGCCGTACGGGACTCCGACGACTGGATCGAGGACGTACCGCATCTGAAGGTCGGCGGGCTCGGTCACGGGGCCGATCCGATGTCCTCGGACTTCGGCGCGCGGGTGCTGTCGGCCCGGGGCGCCCGGGGACACACGGGCTATTTCGTGCCCGGCACCGACAGCCTGCGGAACTTCGCCGAGATCGGGATTGGCGCGTACCGCGCGGTGCGCTGCGCCCGCGAGGATGACGTGTGCCGGGAGGGTTTGTCCGACACGGCTGAAGTCGGACGCGCGTAGAGAACGAAGAAAGTGCGGTCTGCTCAGGGAGGGGACTACGAAGCGCATGCCGCATACGATGGCCCGCATGGGTGACGTACTGGCCGGATTTCATGCCGCCTGGGAGTTCGAGTCCGACTCCGTGCTCATCCGCTTCGAACGGGGGATCCGCACGCCGAAGCTGTTCCAGGCGCTCGGTGAGCGCCGCATCCCGCTCGACGCGATCGCGGCGGTGACGCTGACGCCCGGCAAGCGCGGGACGGTCGTCCTGCGCGCCGAGCCGAGACCGGGAGCGGATCCGCTCATGGAGGCGGCGGCGGGACAGCTCAAGGAGGGGTCCGACCCCTATCGGCTTGTCCTGCCCGCCGAGCGGGAGACGCTCGCCGAGTACTACGCGGACGAGCTGCGGGCGATGCTCGCGACCAACGACCCGGGGCCTGCCGAGCGCTATCTGGTGCAGCCGCCGGAAACGCCGCTGCAGTTCAAGGCGTACGACGGGAAGGCGTCCTTCGACGGGAAGTCCGTGCACTTCCGGTGGTTCTGGACGGGGGCGTCCTCCGCCAAGTGGAAGGCCGGCGACCAGGGTTTCGCCGTGTCCGACCTGTGTGGTGTCGAGTGGCGCTCGCCCGAGGTCTTCGAGGGGCATCTGCGGCTGCTGCGCCGTGACTCGGGGATTTCACAGCCGGCTCAGGCGGATCAGGATCCGGCCGCCGTTGTCTTCGGGCTGGGGTACGGGCCGGTTCACGAGTCGTTGCCGTTCGCCGCGGCGGTGCTTGCCGCGGTGCGGACGGGTGGGCCTTCGGCCCTGGCCGAGGGGTCGGGAGCGGGGGCCGATGCGGGGGCTCGGCGGGATCCGGCCGACATCGCCGACCGGATCCGGCATCTTGGCGAGCTTCATGAGGCCGGGCTCGTCACGGATGAGGAGTTCTCGATGAAGAAGGCCGAGTTGCTGGCCGAGCTTTGAGGTGTGAGTTGTGAGGCGTGGGAGGGGCTGCGGGGTCGTTCGTTGGCTGCGGACCGTCGTGGCTAGTCGCGCAGTTCCCCGCGCCCCTGAAGGGGCGCCCCCCTCACGGGGCTCGCTACTCCCGGCCCGCCGACGCGAACCTCATGTCCGCGTAGCGGGTGCCTGATACCTGGGGGGCGATCTCGTTCAGGGTGGCCAGGTCGGCCTCGCTCAGGACGATGCGTGTTGCCGCTGTGTTCTCCTCGATCCGGGTGCGCCTGCGCGTGCCCGGGATGGGGATTACGGGGAGGTCGTGGACGGACGCCTGCTGGTGGACCCAGGCCAGGGCGATCTGGCCCGCGGAGGCGTCGTGGGCCTTCGCGACCGCCCGGATCGGCTCCAGGAGGGCCGCGTTCGCCGCCGCGTTGTCACCGGTGAAGCGGGGCTGCTGGCGGCGGAAGTCGCCCTCGGTGAGCTCCGTGTCGGCGTTCGTGAAGGAGCCGGTGAGGAAGCCCCGGCCCAGCGGCGAGTACGGGACCAGCGTCACGCCCAGTTCCCGGGCCGCCGGGACCACGCCCGCCTCGATGTCCCGGCTGAACAGCGACCACTCCGACTGGACGGCCGCGATCGGGTGCACCGCCTGCGCGGCACGGAGCTCGCCGCCCGTGACCTCGCTGAGGCCGAGCTGCTTGACCTTGCCCTCGCGGACCAGCTCGGCCATGGCGCCGACCGTCTCCTCGATGGGGACGTTCACGTCACGGCGGTGCATGTAGTAGAGGTCGATCACATCGACACCCAGCCGCTTGAGGCTCGCCTCCACGGCCTGCCGGATGTACGGCGGGTCGTTGCGGATGATCCGCTTCGTCGGCTCGTCCGGCGGGATCGCCAGGGCGAACTTCGTCGCGATGACAACCTCGTCGCGGTGCGCCCGGAAGAACGGCGACAGGAACTCCTCGTTCTCCCCCTGGCCGTACGCGTCCGCCGTGTCATAGAGCGTCACGCCGAGTTCCAGCGCGCGCTCCAGCGTGGCCCGGGCCTCCTCGGCGTCCGTCGGGCCGTACGCGAAGCTCATGCCCATGCAGCCGAGGCCCTGTACTCCGACCTCGGGGCCGCCCGTACCGAGCTGCGCCTTCGCGATCCTGCTGTCCGTCATCGGGACCTCTCCGACGCCAGGGCCCGCCCGGCGTCCGCATAGAAATTGATCTTCCGGTCGAGCACCGCGAGGGTGTCCTGGAGCTCGGCGATCCGCGCCCGTACGTCCCGGCGGGTGGCTTCGAGCAGCTCGAAGCGGTCGGCGTACGTGTGGTCGCCCTCGCGCACCATCTCCGCGTACCGCACCATCCCGGCGACCGGCATCCCGGTCAGCCGCAGCTTGCCGACGAGGTCGAGCCAGTCGAGGTCGCGGTTGCTGTAGCGGCGCTGGCCGGTGTGCGAGCGGTCGATGTGGGGCATCAGCCCGATCCGCTCGTACCAGCGGAGGGTGTGTGCCGTCAGGCCGGTGAAGGCGACGACCTCGCTGATCGTGTACTGGTCCTGGCCGTCCGGACGCCGGCGCACGTGCGGCGGGCCGGCACAGGTGTCGTTCCTGGTGTCCGTGGTCTCCATCACCGTCATGGCCTCAACGCTAAAACCTTGGAGTGCACTCCAAGCAAGCGGATTCCGATGAAATTCCGACGACATCGGCCGGGGCCCGTGGCTACCGTGCCGATCATGAGTCTTGTACGCCGTGCCGTGCCCGAGGACGCCGGGGAACTCCTTCGACTCCGTCAGGTGATGATCGACTCCATGGCCGGGGCGGACACGTCCACCGACTGGCATGCCGAGTCCCTGACCACCGTACGGGGGCGGCTGGCCGATCCCGACGGGGGTTTCGCGGCCTTCGTCGTCGATCACCCCGAGCGGGCGGGGGCGCTGGGGGCGCTTGTCGTGGGGACCGTGGAGTACCGGATCGGGCGGGCCGGGAATCCGCACGGGCGGATCGGTTACGTGTTCAGTGTGGCGACCGATCCCGAGGTGCGGCGGCGGGGGTATGCGCGGGACTGTATGGAGGCGCTGGTGGCGTGGTTCCGGGAGGAGGGGGTTGGGCAGGTCGATCTGACCGCGTCGGTGGAGGCTGCGCCGCTGTATGCGTCCATGGGGTTTGTACGGACGCCTGATCCTTTGATGCGGCTTCGTTTTTGAGTACGGGCCGGTGAGGGCTTGTCGCGCAGTTCCCCGCGCCCCTGAAGACAAAGCGGTGCTGCCCGAACCCACCCGCGTATCAACGTGGTCGTAGGCTCTTGCTCATGCCTTTGGAGAGTCTTGCGCTGATTGAAGAGTGGCCCGTTCCTGCCGTTGCCGCGGCCGTTGTGCGGGCGGACGGTGTCGTGCTCGGGACCCGCGGCCCCGTCACCCAGCCGTTCGCGCTTGCCTCTGTCACCAAGCCCCTCACCGCCTACGCCGCTCTCGTCGCGTACGAGGAAGGGGCCGTCGAGCTGGACGAGGCCGCCGGGCCCGAGGGGGCGACCGTGCGGCATCTGCTCGCGCACACCAGTGGGCTGGCTTTCGACGAGCACCGGGTGACCGCGGCGCCGGGGCTGCGGCGGCTGTACTCCAACGCCGGGTTCGAGCAGTTGGGGGATCACATCGCGAAGGCCACGGAGATTCCCTTCGGTGAGTATCTGAAGCAGGCGGTGCTCGAACCGCTCGGGATGACGTCGACGACCCTCGACGGCTCGCCCGCGAAGGACGGGGTCTCGACCGTCGACGATCTGGTGCGGTTCGCCGCCGAGGTGCAGGCGCCGCGGCTGCTCGACCCGCGGACCGTCGCCCAGGCGATGACCGTGCAGTACCCGGGGACGAAAGGTGTCCTGCCGGGGTACGGGCACCAGAACCCCAACGACTGGGGGCTCGGCTTCGAGATCCGGGACTCCAAGTCGCCCCACTGGACGGGGAGTTCGTCCTCGCCGCGGACCTTCGGGCACTTCGGGCAGTCCGGTACGTTCCTGTGGATCGACCCCGATGCCGGAGCGGCCTGCGTGGCGCTGACGGACCGGGCGTTCGGGCCGTGGGCCGTCGAGGTGTGGCCCGCCTTCACGGACGCGGTGCTGGCCGAGCTCTCCAGCACCCCGTAAGAGGCTCCCTACGCCATCTCCCAGAACAGCAGCTCCGCCCCGTCCCTGGCCACCGCCTCCAGGTCCTTCGCGTCCGTGATGCGGGCCGCGTCGCCCGTGGTCAGGACCGAGGTGTCCAGCAGGACCTCGCCGCGTACGACATGGGCGTACACGAACGGCGCGTCGGGGACGGCGGTGCGCTCCCCCGGCGCGAGGCGGCGGACGTGGAGCATCGCGGCCGCCTCCGGGACGGCGTACGGGGTGGAGTCGGCGATGCCGTGGACGACCTCGTACGCGGGGTCGCCGCCCGGCTCCAGCGGGGCGAGCCACATCTGGACGAAGAGCAGCGGTGTGTCGCCGTCGTTGCGTTCGATGTGGCGGATCCCGCCCGCCGAGCTGAGGCGCTGGACGTCCCCGGGGCGTACGACCGACTCGTGGCCGGCCGTGTCGCGGTGGGTCAGTTCGCCCTCGACGACCCAGGTGACGATCTCGGTGTGGCTGTGCGGGTGCTCGTCGAAGCCGGCGCCGGGCGCGAGGCGCTCCTCGTTGCAGGCGATGACCGCGCCGAAGCGGAGGTTGTCCGGGTCGTAGTGCGGGCCGAAGGAGAAGGCGTGCAGGGACTCGATCCCGGCCGCCGGGTCGCCTCCGCGGTAGCGCTCGTCGGCGCGCCGTGCGTCCATCACGGACCCACCGTAGACCCGTCGGACGAGCCGTCCGAGACCCTCCGCCGCATACTCCCGTCCTGATAAGGCAGTCTTGTCCCGTGCCCGAACCCGAATCCAGCAACACCGAACGCGCCGCCCGCGCCGCCCATGCGCACGCCGCGACCCTGAAGCGGCTGGAGAAGTCGTCCGGCAGCCTCGCGGCCCAGGCGATCGCGCGCATGGACGAGACGCTGCCGTGGTACCGGGCGATGTCCCCGGAGAACCGGTCGTGGATCGGCCTCGTCGCTCAGGCCGGTATCGCCGCGTTCAAGGAGTGGTTCCGGCATCCGGACGCTCCCCAGGCGATCTCCACGGACGTCTTCGGCACCGCGCCGCGCGAGCTGACCAGGGCGATCACCCTGCGCCAGACCGTCGAGATGGTGCGCACCACGATCGAGGTGATGGAGAGCGCCATCGACGAGGTGGCCGCTCCCGGTGACGAGTCCGTGCTCCGCGAGGCGCTGCTCGTGTACGCGCGGGAGATCGCCTTCGCGACCGCTCAGGTGTACGCGCAGGCCGCCGAGGCGCGCGGTGCCTGGGACGCCCGGCTGGAGTCCCTGGTCGTGAACGCCGTTCTCTCCGGCGAGGCCGACGAGGGGGCGGTGTCCCGTGCCGCGGCGCTCGGCTGGAACTCGCCCGAGCATGTGTGCGTGGTGCTGGGCACGGCGCCCGACGGTGACAGCGAGCTGACCGTCGAGGCCATCCGGCGGGCCGCCCGGCACGCCAAGCTGCAGGTGCTGACCGGGGTGCTCGGGGACCGGCTGGTCGTCATCGCGGGCGGCAGCGACAACCCGCTCGGTGTCGCCAAGTCCCTGATCGGGCCGTATGCCGCGGGACCCGTGGTGGCCGGCCCCGTCGTGCCCGACCTGCTCGCCGCGACCCGCTCCGCGCAGGCGGCGGCCGCCGGCCTCAAGGCGTGTTTCGCCTGGCAGGACGCCCCTCGGCCGGTTCTGGCGGACGATCTGCTGCCGGAGCGCGCGATCGCCTCGGATCCCTCTGCTCGTGAACAGCTGGTGGAGGAGATCTACAGACCACTGGAGGAGGCCGGGTCCGCTCTCCTGGAGACTCTGAGCGTCTATCTCGAACAGGCGAGCAGTCTCGAAGGAGCGGCCCGGATGCTCTTCGTGCACCCCAACACCGTGCGCTACCGGCTTCGACGTGTGACTGACGTCACCGGCTGGTCGCCTTCGGATGTACGTTCGGCGTTCACGCTGCGGATCGCGCTGATCCTGGGGCGTCTGGCCGATGGAGATCCCCAGCTCTAGGCTTTTGTCGGGGACCTACAATTCCCCCTCCTGTTCTTCGTCCCTGTCCCCACGGGCGGCCGTGCCCGTCCACAAGAGAGAGTGTGAGAGTGCTCGTACTCGTCGCTCCCGGCCAGGGCGCCCAGACGCCCGGCTTCCTGACTCCCTGGCTCGACCTCCCCGGTGTCCGCGGTGCCCTTGAGGCGTGGTCCGACGCCGTGGAGCTCGACCTGATCCGCTACGGCACCGAGGGGGACGCGGACGAGATCCGTGACACCGCGGTGGCGCAGCCGCTCCTGGTCGCGGCCGGGCTGACCTCGGCGTACACGCTCTTCGACGACCCTGCCCAGCTGCCGCTCAAGGTCGGCGCCGTCGCCGGCCACAGCGTCGGCGAGCTGACCGCCGCCGCGCTCGCCGGGGTACTCCCCGACGAGGAGGCCGTCCGCCTCGTCCGCGTCCGCGGGCTGGCCATGGCGGAGGCGACCGCCGCCACCGCCACCGGAATGTCGGCGCTGCTCGGCGGCGACCCGGAAGTGACCATCCCGCACCTGGAGAAGCTCGGCCTGACCCCGGCGAACGTGAACGGCGGAGGCCAAGTCGTGGCCGCCGGCACGCTGGAGGAGCTGGCCGCCCTGGAGGCCGACAAGCCCGAGGGCGTACGCCGTGTGGTGGCCCTCAAGGTCGCGGGCGCCTTCCACACGCACCACATGGCTTCGGCGGTCGACACCCTCGCCCGCGCCGCGGCCGAGCTGTCGCCTGCCGATCCGACGCTCACGTACGTGTCGAACAAGGACGGGCAGGCCGTCACCGCCGGCTCGGAGGTCCTGGCCCGGCTGGTCGGCCAGGTCGCCAACCCGGTCCGCTGGGACCTGTGCATGGAGACCTTCAAGGAACTGGGCGTGACCGCGCTCCTGGAGGTGTGCCCCGGCGGCACCCTGACCGGTCTCGCCAAGCGCGCGCTGCCCGGCGTGAAGACGCTGGCGCTGAAGACACCCGACGATCTGGACGCGGCTCGCGAGCTCATCGCCGAGCACGCCTCCGCCTGAGCGCGTAAGGAGCCGACAGAGCATGTCGAAGATCAAGCCCAGCAAGGGCGCCCCGTACGCGCGCATCCTCGGTGTCGGCGGCTACCGCCCGGTCCGTGTCGTGCCGAACGAGGTGATCCTCGAAACGATCGACTCGTCCGACGAGTGGATCCGCTCGCGCTCCGGCATCGAGACCCGGCACTGGGCGAACGACGAGGAGACCGTCGCCGCCATGTCGATCGAGGCGTCCGGCAAGGCCATCGCCGACGCCGGGATCGGCGCCGAGCAGATCGGCGCCGTCGTCGTCTCGACCGTCTCGCACTTCAGCCAGACCCCGGCCGTCGCCACCGAGATCGCCGACAAGCTCGGCACGGCGAAGGCCGCGGCCTTCGACATCTCGGCGGGCTGCGCCGGCTTCGGCTACGGACTGACCCTGGCCAAGGGCATGGTCGTGGAGGGTTCCGCCGAGTACGTGCTCGTCATCGGCGTCGAGCGGCTCTCCGACCTGACCGACCTGGAGGACCGCGCGACGGCCTTCCTGTTCGGTGACGGCGCGGGCGCGGTCGTCGTGGGCCCCTCCCAGGAGCCGCACATCGGCCCGACCGTCTGGGGTTCCGAGGGCGACAAGTCCCACACGATCAAGCAGACCATCCCGTGGGACCGTTTCCGGATCGGCGACGTGTCCGAGCTGCCCCTGGACTCCAAGGGCGAGGTCAAGTTCCCCGCGATCACGCAGGAAGGCCAGGCGGTGTTCCGCTGGGCCGTGTTCGAGATGGCGAAGGTCGCCAAGGAGGCGCTGGACGCCGCCGGACTCACTGCGGACGACTTGGACGTCTTCATTCCCCACCAGGCCAACGAGCGGATCATCGACTCGATGGTGAAGACTCTCAAGCTGCCGGAACACGTCACGGTCGCCCGTGACGTGCGCACCACCGGTAACACCTCGGCCGCCTCGATTCCGCTCGCGATGGAGCGGCTCCTGGCGACCGGCGAGGCGAAGAGCGGCGACACCGCGCTCGTCATCGGCTTCGGGGCGGGTCTCGTATACGCCGCGACGGTCGTTACCCTCCCCTAGGCACACCGCCCGGATCCTTCCGGGCGGGAGTACCGCCACACCCTCTGGATACACAAGAAGGAGCGCCTGACATGGCCGCCACTCAGGAAGAGATCGTCGCCGGTCTCGCCGACATCGTGAACGAGATCGCCGGCATCCCGGTCGAGGACGTCCAGCTGGAGAAGTCCTTCACCGACGACCTGGACGTCGACTCGCTGTCCATGGTCGAGGTCGTCGTCGCCGCCGAAGAGCGCTTCGACGTCAAGATCCCCGACGACGACGTCAAGAACCTCAAGACGGTCGGCGACGCGACCGAGTACATCCTCAAGCACCAGGGCTGAGCCCACCCTCACCCCCGGACGCTGCTAGCCCCGCCACCCGGCGGTGGCGCCGCTGAATCCTCGTATCCGTTGGAGAAAGAATTCCCGTGAGCCCGACCAATCGCACCGTGGTCGTCACCGGTATCGGCGCAACCACACCGCTGGGTGGCGACGCAGCCTCGACCTGGGAGGGCCTGGTCGCCGGACGTTCCGGCGTCCGCCCTCTGGAGCAGGACTGGGCCGCCGACCAGGCGGTCCGTATCGCGGCGCAGATCGCCGTGGAGCCGGGCGAGGTCATTCCGCGCCCGCAGGCCCGCCGCCTCGACCGCTCGGCGCAGTTCGCGCTGATCGCGGCCAAGGAGGCCTGGGCGGACGCCGGTTACACCGACAAGGCGGGCGAGGACGCAGCGGTCGACCCCGACCGTCTCGGCGCGGTCATCGCCTCCGGCATCGGTGGCGTCACGACCCTGCTCGACCAGTACGACGTGCTCAAGGAGAAGGGCGTACGCCGCGTCTCCCCGCACACCGTCCCCATGCTGATGCCGAACGGCCCCTCGGCCAACGTGGGTCTGCTCGTCGGCGCGCGCGCCGGTGTGCACACCCCGGTCTCCGCCTGCGCGTCGGGCGCCGAGGCCATCGGCTACGCCATCGAGATGATCCGCACCGGCCGCGCCGACGTCGTGGTCGCCGGTGGCACCGAGGCGGCCATCCACCCCCTCCCCATCGCCGCCTTCGGCAACATGATGGCGATGTCCAAGAACAACGACGACCCGCAGGGCGCCTCGCGTCCCTACGACCTCGGCCGGGACGGCTTCGTCCTCGGCGAGGGCGCGGGCGTCATCGTCCTGGAGTCGGCCGAGCACGCCGCCAAGCGCGGTGCCCGCGTGTACGCGGAGGCGGTCGGCCAGGGCATCTCGGCCGACGGCCACGACATCGTGCAGCCGGAGCCCGAGGGGCGGGGCATCGCCCACGCCCTGCAGAACCTGCTGGACAACACCGACCTGAACCCGGCGGAGATCGTGCACGTCAACGCGCACGCGACCTCCACGCCGGCGGGTGACGTGGCCGAGCTGAAGGCGCTGCGCAAGGTCTTCGGCGACGACACCGATCACTTCGCGGTCTCCGGTACGAAGTCCATGACCGGGCATCTGCTCGGTGGCGCCGGTGGTGTGGAGTCCGTGGCCACGGTGCTGGCGCTCTACAACCGGATCGCGCCGCCGACCATCAACGTCGAGAACCTCGACCCCGAGGCGGAGGCCACCGCCGACATCGTTCGTGGCGAGGCTCGGAAGCTGCCCGTCGAGGGGCGGATCGCCGCGCTGAACGACTCGTTCGGCTTTGGTGGGCACAACGTGGTTCTGGCGTTCCGTACGGTCTGATTTCAGCCGTTTTTGTGCTTACGGTGAGTGGCCCGGGCTCCTCTTTGAGGAACCCGGGCCACTTGTCGTTCGTTGAGTGTCGCCCGCGGGACGGTGGGGGCTTGTCGCGCAGTTCCCCGCGCCCCTGACGGGCGCGCCCATCTGCAGGGGGCTTGGCTGTCAGACCACCTGGTGGAGCCAGCGGACCGGAGCGCCCTCGCCTGCGTAGCGGAAGGGCTCCAGTTCGTCGTCCCAGGGCTTGCCGAGGAGCTTGGTGAGTTCGGACTCCAGTTGCGTTTCGCCCTGCTGGGAGCGGACCAGGGCGGCGCGCAGGCGGTCCTCGGGGATCAGGATGTCGCCGTGGATGCCGGTCACGGCGTGGAAGATGCCCAGCTCAGGGGTGCAGCTGTAGCGCTCTCCCTCGGCGGTGGCGCACGGTTCGGCGGTGACCTCGAAGCGCAGCATCTGCCAGCCGCGCAGCGCCGAGGCGAGCTTGGAGGCCGTGCCGACCTCGCCCTTCCAGGAGAACTCGGATCTCCAGGTGCCGGGTGACGCGGGCTGCCGGATCCAGTCGAGGCTGACTCGCGTGCCGAGCACACCCGCGACTGCCCATTCGACGTGCGGGCACAGCGCACGCGGCGCGGAGTGCACGTAGAGAACTCCACGTGTCGTCACTGGGACCTCCGGACAGAGCGGGCATCTTGTACTTTGGCGGAACGTCAGTGGCTGGGCAGCCACGTGGCGAGGCTACCGTGCGTCGGCGCAAGGAGTGTGACGTACCGTCGGTCCCAGTGCCCGGAAACACGGAGGTTTCACCCAGGGGGACGCTCTTGGGCGGGCCGCCGTTGCGTGACGAACGAGGGGAACTGGGGATGCGGAAGCGTGGTCACGGTTCACGAGGTGTCGCCGCGGCCGCGGTGGCGGCCCTCCTGGGCGTCGCGGGACTGGCCGGATGCGACGCCAGTGGCGGCAACTCCCCCGGGCCCTCGGGCACCTCCGCGCGGGCCGCGAAGCCGTCCCCCAAACCCACTCCCGCCTGGGACAGCAGCCCGGGTTCGCTGGCCGCGGTCGGCGACTCCATCACCCGCGGCTTCGACGCCTGCTCGGTGCTGTCGGACTGCCCGGAGGTCTCGTGGGCGACCGGCACCGACACGAAGGTGAACAGCCTCGCGGTACGGCTCCTCGGCACGGCCGGTGCCGCCCAGCGCAGCTGGAACTACGCGGAGACCGGCTCCCGCATGGCCGATCTGCCCGGCCAGATGGCCCAGGCCGCGACGAAGAAGCCCGAGCTGGTCACGGTCATGGCCGGCGCGAACGACGCCTGCCGCTCGTCCGTGTCCGCGATGACCTCGGTTGCGGACTTCCGCACCCAGTTCCAGGACGCGCTGACCACACTGCGGGAGGCTCTGCCGAAGACGCAGGTGTACGTGTCCAGCGTGCCCGATCTGAAGCGGTTGTGGTCGGAGGGGCGGACGAACCAGCTGAGCAAGCAGATCTGGAAGCTGGGGATCTGCCCGTCGATGCTCGGTGACGCCGACGCGCTGGACTCTGCCGCGACGTTGCGGCGGGACACCGTGCAGGATCGGGTGGAGTCCTACAACTCGGTGTTGCGGGAAGTGTGCGCGAAGGATGAGCGGTGCCGGTTCGATGGTGGGGCGGTGTTCGAGTACCGGTTCGGCACGAAGCAGTTGAGTCACTGGGACTGGTTCCATCCCAGCAAGAACGGGCAGGCCCGGCTTGCTGAGATGGCGTACGCGGCTGTGACTTCGCGTACGCCTCCGGCGTGAGGGGTGGTCTGGCGTTGTGGGGACCGTGCGGGTTTGTTGTGGCTGATCGCGCAGTTCCCCGCGCCCCTATGGGGCGACGGTTGCCCTCAGCCTGCAGTCAGTGAGCGAGTGGGACGCCTCGATCTCGTATGAGCCCTTCACGGGGGTCCAGGCCTTGCTCTTCTCGTCCCAGATCTCGAAGGCCCGGCTTGGGAGTTCGATGGTGACGGTGGCTGTTTCGCCCGGAGGTGCCTCTACCGTCGCGAAGCCTGCCAGCCGGCGCCTCGGGCGGGTGGTGTCCGGCTCGGTGGGGGCCACGTAGATCTGGACGGTCTCGCGGCCCTTGCGGGTTCCGGAGTTGGTGACGCGGACCGTGACCGTCCTGCCCGTCACCTCGATCTCGTCGTAGGTCCAGTCCGTATAGCCGAGGCCGTGGCCGAAGGGGTACGTCGGGGTGCGGCCCTCCTTCTCCCAGGCCCGGTAGCCGATGAACACGTCCTCGGTGTAGACGAGTTCGCCGTCGGTGGGGGTGACCCGGGTGACCGGGGCGCTGTCGAGGGAGCCCCAGGTGGTGGGGAGGCGGCCGCCGGGCTCGTGGGTGCCGGTGAGGACGTCGGCCAGGGCGGCGCCGCCCTCCTGGCCCGGGAACCAGCTGAGGAGTACGGCGGACACGTCGTCGCGCCACGGGAGTTCCACCGGGGAGCCGGAGTTGACGACCACGACGGTGTTGGGGTTGGCGGCGGCCACCGCGTGGACCAACTCGTCCTGGCGGCCGGGGAGTCGGAGGTCCTTGCGGTCGAAGCCCTCGGACTCGACGCGTTCCGTCGTGGCGACCACGACGACCGCCGTGTCGGCGGCACGGGCGGCCTCGACGGCCTCGGCGATCAGTTCGTCGGGGTCACGCTGCGGCTCCTGGTGGGTGAACGTGAAGGCGACGACCTTCATGGGGACGTGCTCGGGAACGGAGACGACGTGGCGCAGTGAGACCTCGTAGGTGTCACCGGCGGTCAGGTCAACGGTGGCGCGCTCGACCGGGGCGCCGAAGAACGTCACGAACGGGTCGTCCGTCTCCACCCGTTGGACCTCGTCGAAGTACGTCGTGCCGTCGACCGTGAGCGTGAAGGCGCCGAGTCCCTTGATTCCGAAGGTGTGCCGGCCGCTCTCGCGCGGGGTGAAGGTGCCGGCGAGTTCGACGCTGTGGAGGGTGTCGTGGGTGACGCCGTCGGGCAGGTCGTCGCCCATCCACTGGAGATGGCCGCTCGGCGCCGAGCCCGTGCCGACGACGGTGCCGGCGGCGTCGCGGCAGACCGCGCGCAGCTCGAACCCCTTGTCGGCGGCGGCCAGTTCCTCGTTCGGGTCGGCGCCGACCGCGTAGGTCAGGGCGCCCTCGGGCAGGGCGGCGGTGAGGCCGTCGAGCGGGGAGACGACGTGGTCGGGGAAGACGACGGCGGAGCCGCCGCCGAGGACGCGGGCGTCGCGGGCGGCGGCGCCGATGAGGGCGACCGACCGCCCCTCGGGGATCGGGAGGGCACCGTCGTTGCGTACGAGCACGAAGGCGCGGCGGGCGATCTCGCGGGCCAGGGCGTCGCCGTCGATGTCCGCCGGGAGTTCGGTGACCGCCGGCTCGGCGCCGTCCAGGATGCCGACGCGGGCGGCCAGGCGCAGGACGTTGCGCACGGCCTCGTCGACCTTGGTCTCCGCCACCTCTCCGGCGCGGACGGCGGCGGCGAGCTTCTCGCCGTACACGGTGGTCGGGCCCGGCATCGCGACGTCGAGGCCGCCCTCGATGTCGGCGACGGTGGAGCGGGCGGCCATCCAGTCGGAGACGTTGAAGCCGTCGAAACCCCACTCGCCGCGCAGGACTTCATTCACCAGGTAACGATGTTCGGTCATCGTCGTCCCGTTGACCGAGTTGTAGGCGGTCATGATGCCCCAGGGGTGGGCGTTCTCGACGATCGCCTCGAAGGGGGCCAAGTAGAGCTCACGCAGGGCGCGTTCGGAGACGACGTTGTTCACGGTGAAGCGGTCGGTCTCGGCGTCGTTGGCCACGAAGTGCTTGACGGTGGTGCCCACGCCGCCCTCCTGGACACCGGTCACGTACCCGGAGCCGATCCGCCCGGTGAGATACGGGTCCTCGCTGTACGCCTCGAAGTGGCGGCCGCCGAGCGGGGACCGGTGCAGGTTGACCGTGGGGGCGAGCAGGACGTGGACGCCCTTGCGACGGGCCTCCTGGGCGAGGAGGGTGCCGGCGCGGCGGGCCAGGGCGGGGTCCCAGGTGGCGGCGAGCGCGGTCGGGGACGGCAGGGCGATGGACGGGTCGTCGCCGGTCCAGCGCACGCCCCGTACACCGACCGGGCCGTCGGACATGACCAGCGACTTCAGGCCGATCTCCGGGAGGGCGGGCAGGGACCACATGTCCTGTCCGGCGAGCAGCCGCGCCTTCGCGTCCAGGTCGAGTTTCGCGAGCGCGGTGTCGACCACGGCCTCGCGTGCCTGGTCGGCCGGGGCGGACCGGGTTCCCTGCGTTCCCGCCATGGCGGTGCCTCCTCGTCGAAGTCCGTACCGTCGCTCCATCCTGCATCCGCCACCTGTAGATCGGTAGGTTTCGTTATTCGTACGTTACTTTCGGCGCCTCGGGGAATGTGCCCATGTCGTACGGTGACGTCATGACGAGCAAGGCTCCCCGGTCGGCCAGGAGCGTGGAGCGGCGTGCGGAGATTCTCCGGGCGACGCTGGAGGTGATCGCCGAGCGCGGCTACCGGGGCGCGAGTCTGGCCGCCGTCGCCGAGCGGGTCGGACTCACCCAGCAGGGGCTGCTGCACCACTTCCCCACCAAGGAGGCGCTGCTCGTCGCCGTGATGGCGGAGCGCGACCAGTGGGACGCGGTGCCCGGCACCGGGCTGCGGCTCGATCTGCTGGGCCAGCTGGTCGAGTACAACGCGATGCGGCCCGGGATCGTGCAGACCTTCTCGGCGCTGCTCGGCGAGAGCGTCACGGAGGGGCACCCGGCGCGCGAGTTCTTCACCGAGCGGTACGAGGTGGTGCGCGCGAACATGGCGCAGGTACTGCGGGCCGAGTACGGGGAGCGGCTGCCGAGCGGGCTCACGCCGGAGCGGGCCGCTCCCCTGCTCGTCGCGGTGATGGACGGGCTGCAGTACCAGTGGCTGCTCGCGCCGGAGTCGGTGGACATGCCGGCGGCGTTCCGGGACTTCCTCACACTGCTGGGCGAGGGCCCTGGTCCCGACTCCTCTCCTACAGGCCCCGGGACCGGCGGCGGCTGACGGCTGCGGCGAGGGTCCTCACGCCCCGCACGCGACTCGCGCACCCCGCTGATCACGCGGCATGGCGCACGCCTCGTCCGTCACGCATACTGCCGCCATCCGACGACGGCCCCCACTCGCGACGGAAGGACCTGAACTACCTTGACGTACATACGTGTTCAGCTCGGCGCCCTCGGCCTGGCCCTGCTGACCGGCCTCGCGGCCCCGCCCGCCCACGCGGCGGAGGACCCCGCCGCCGCGCCCACCGTGGAGGAGCGGCGGCTCGACAAGGCGGCGCCCCAGGAGATCCTGGCCCGCTCCGGATTCGCCACGGTGGCACCGGAGTTCGTACGAGCACTGGGCAAGGCCCGTTCGTACGCGCAGGCCGAGCGTGTGGTCGAACGGCAGGGCGCGCGGCTGTGGCAGCGGGCGGTGGACCGCGCGCAGGGCCGGGGCCCGGCGGGCGGCGACCTGAGCCGGGACGACGACCGCCCGCTGTACTGGGCGCGGCTCGGCATGACCCGTGAAGTACGCCAGTGGGAGCCGCAGTTCGGCCTCACGGACGCACAACGGACCCGTCTCCTGGCCGCACTTGAGCGGACCTCCCGCGGGCAGGACACCATCCGCTACCCGCACAGCAAGGGCGTCAAGCGCATCCTGGTGACCGGTTTCGACCCGTTCACGCTGGACCGGGACATCCGGATCTCCAACCCGTCCGGAGCCACGGCCCTCGCCCTCGACGGCACGGTGATCGAGACGGCGGACGGCCCTGCCCGCGTCGAGACCGCCGTCTTCCCGGTCCGCTGGCAGGACTTCGCCGACGGCACGGTGGAACGCACTCTGCGCCGGCATCTCCCCCGCGTCGACCTGTTCACGACGGTCAGCCAGGGCCGGGTGGGCAGGTTCGACGTCGAACGCACCAACGGGGCCTGGCGGGGCGGTTTCGGGGACAACGAGAACCTCTCCCGCACCGAGACGATCCCGGTCACCGACCCGGCCTCGCAGCCGCAGTGGACGTCAACGACTTTGCCGTACAAGGACATCGTGGCCGCGAGCACGGGCCGTTTCCCCGTGTACGACAACACGTCGGTGACCGAGATCCCGGCGGGCGGCACCACTCCCGTCATACGCCCCGAGGGGCCGACCCCCGGCTCGACCGCCCGCGCGGGCGGCGGCGGCGACTACCTCTCGAACGAGATCGCGTACCGCGCCACACTGCTGCGGGACCGACTCGGCCTCACTGCCTCACTCCCCGGCGGTCATGTCCACACACCGGTCCTGCAGTTCGGGACGGGCAACACGGATCCGGCGAGCGGGACGGTCACCGACCCCCAGTTCGTCCAGAACCGGCTGGACATCATCGCCCAGGTCCGGTCGATCCTGAAGGTAGCGGCGGACGTCACCGACTGAGGCGCCCGGCCTGCTCTCCCTCGTCCTCGTCCGCTCCCTCGTCCCCTTCTTCGCGGCTCTCCTCGCCCATCAGATCGCGGGCCATCAAGGTGGCGCCCGCGACCGCGCCGGGCATCAGGAAGACGGCGACGAAGGGGACGAGGAAGGCGAGGGCCAGCGGGGTGCCGAAGCCCCAGATCAGCCTCTTGCGGGAGCGGAGCATGGTGAGGCGGTCGCTGAGTACGACGCCGCGGCGTTGCAGGGCGACCGCCGTCAGTTCCTCGGTGAGGAAGAAGCCGGTGACGAAGAATCCGATCACCGGTACGACCGTCTGCCCGACGAAGGGGACGAACCCGAGCGCGAACAAGAGCACACCCCACACCAGAGCCCTGGCCACGATCCGGAGGCTGTCCCGTGCGGAGATCAGTAGCTCGCGCCACAGGGGCAGGCCCGACTCGGGTGCCGTGCCGTCCGGGGAGACGTCCCGGTCCACCTTCTCCGAGAGGTTCTCGTAGAAGGGCTGGCCGAGGAGGAGGGTCACGGCGGTGAACGTGATCACTGAGAGGAGGAGGGCGAGGGCGAAGAGGACGGCCGTCAGGAATCCGCGGAAGAGGCCGAGCCAGGGGCTCGACCAGTCGTCTGCGAAGGGGGTGGCCCAGGCGGTGAAGTCCGTGCCCCACAGGGCCAGGGCGGTGAGGGCGGCGGCGTACAGGACGAGGGTGATGAGGCCCGGGATCAGTCCGAAGCCGAACTGCTTTCCGTGGCGGGTCACCCACCGCTGTCCCCGCACCAAGTAGCCGAACCCCACGCCAAGATCATGCATACCTGCACCATACCGGGGGCTCCGCCGGGTGGTTCGGGGAACTGCGCGCCCAGCCCGCCCGGGCTGATCGCAAAGTTCCCCGCGCCCCCAAAGACACCGGTGCCCAGGCCGGTTCACCACGTGCGGGACCGTCGCGGTTGCTCGCGCAGTTTCCCGCGCCCCCAAAGACACCGGTGCCCCGCGCCCCTGAAGGGGTACGGCCGGAGGGGACGTGGCGGGATGTGTGGCCGCAGCTTACGGCGACATGGGGAGGCGGGTGCCTTGGGAAGCGGGGGTTGCGGCCTCCGCTGCGGGCGGACATTCCGACGCGGCCCCGCACCCGAGAGACGCTGGGG
>NZ_JAPWHT010000749.1:0-2895 GCF_027270795.1 Streptomyces sp. ActVer | reverse complement strand
CGGTGCCGGCGGGGAGGCGAAGGCGTGAGGGCCCCGGAGACCGGCCACGACACCGGGACGGACCCCGACGGCGAGGTCTCCGGGACGGAATCCGGGTTCGAGGAGACGTCCGGGTCCGAGGAGACGAAGGCTCCCCCGCCCGGCAAGTCCCGTGCTTCTAGGGTGACTTGGCAGAAACTGACCCTGCTGCCCGCAGTACTGACGGTCGTGCTGCTCACCACCTGGCTCTGGTTCCGGCAGGCGGAACTGGACCCGCTCTCGGAGAACGCGCTGTCGGGCGGCCAGGTGTGGAAGGCGCTGCGGCAGCAGATCGAACTGACCGTGATCTCCACGTTCTTCGTGCTGATCATCGCGATCCCGCTGGGCATCCTGCTGACCCGCAAGATGTTCCGCAAGGCGACCCCGGTCGCCATGTCCTTCGCCAACATGGGACAGGCGACCCCTGCCATCGGCCTGCTGGCACTGCTCGTGATCTGGCTGGGCATCGGCCAGAAGGCGGCGCTGATCGGCATCATCGCGTACGCCATCCTGCCGGTCCTCTCGAACACGATCGCCGGGCTCAAGGCGAACGACCCGACGCTGCTGGAGGCCGCCGAAGGCATCGGCATGTCGCCCGTGGGTGTCCTGACCCGTGTCGAACTGCCCCTCGCCGTACCGCTGATCCTCGCCGGCGTCCGTACCGCCCTCGTCCTGAACGTGGGCACGGCGACCCTCGCCACGTTCGGCGGAGGCGGCGGTCTCGGCGTACTGATCACGACCGGCATCACCAACCAGCGGATGCCGGTCCTGGTGCTCGGCTCGATCCTGACCGTGTCCCTCGCCCTGCTGGTCGACTGGCTGGCCTCGCTGGCCGAAATCCTGCTCAGCCCGCGCGGGTTGGAGGCGGGAACATGAGACGGCGTACGGGAGTGGTGGCCGCCGGGGCGATGCTGGCGGCCTCGGCCGGGTGCGGGCTGACCAGCGGCTCACCCATGGTCGACGACGTGGAGCCCGGCTCGATCGGACAGGGGAAGCCGCTCAAGGGCGCCGATCTCACCGTGACGTCCAAGGAGTTCACCGAGCAGCTGATCCTCGGCGCGATCATGGGCATCGCCTTCGAGGCCGCCGGCGCGGACGTACTGGACCGCACGGGCATCCAGGGCTCCATCGGCGCCCGCGAGGCCGTCAAGAGCGGGGACGCGGACGGCATGTACGAGTACACGGGCACCGCCTGGATCACGTACCAGGGCAACAGCGATCCCATCACCGACCCGCGCAAGCAGTGGGAGGCCGTGCGCGAGGCAGACCTGAAGAACGGCCTGACCTGGCTGCCCCCGTCGGCGCTCAACAACACTTACGCCCTCGCCATGAACCAGGCCAACTTCAAGAAGTACGGCACGAAGACCCTCTCCGACGTGGCCGCGCTGGCGAAGTCCGACCCGAAGGCGGTCACGCTCTGCGTGGAGAGCGAGTTCGCCAACCGGGCCGACGGGCTGCCGGGCATGGAGAAGGCGTACGGCATGAAGCTGCCCGCCGGGAACGTCACCCAGATGGACACCGGGATCATCTACACCCAGGCGGCGAAGGGGAGTTGCACGTACGGGGAGGTCTTCACCACCGACGGGCGCATCAAGTCGATGAACCTGGCGGTGATGGCGGACAACAAGAAGTTCTTCCCCAACTACAACGTGGCTCCTGAGATCAACTCCAAGGCGCTGAAGAAGTATCCGGCGATCGCGCAGGTCCTCGACCCGATCACCGAACGCCTGAACAACGACGTGGCGCAGGAGTTGAACGCGCGGGTGGACGTGGACGGGGAGGACCCGCACGCGGTGGCGCTGGACTGGATGAAGGACGAGGGGTTCGTGAAGGAGGGCTGAGCAAGGGCTGATCGGGGGCGCAGCGAGGGCTGGGCGCGCCGCCCGGGCGGTCCCGGTTGCGGCCAACGGCTCGGTTGCGGCTAACAGCTCGGGACGGAGCCCTGCCCCTTCTCCAGGGCCACCAGGGCGCCGATCGCGCCCTTCAGCGTGGTGACCGGGATGAGGCGGAGCCCCTTCGGAAGGTTCGACTCGGCGTCCGAGCACTCCGCCTTCGGGACCAGGAAGACCGTGGCGCCGTCGCGGCGGGCGGCCTGCGTCTTGAGGGCGACACCGCCGACCGCGCCGACCTTTCCGTCGGCGTCGATCGTCCCGGTGCCCGCGATGACGCGGCCGCCGGTGAGGTCGCCGCCGCTGCCGTCGCCGTCCAGCTTGTCGACGATGCCGAGGGAGAAGAGGAGCCCGGCGCTGGGTCCGCCGACATCGGCGAGCCTGAGGGTGACCTTGATGTCGTCCGACTGCTCGCCGAGGTGGTTCAGGGCCGCCTCGGTGGCGGTGTCCTGGGACTTCTTCATCTCCTCGGCGTTGTGCTCCTCGATCTCCTTCACGCTGTCGCCGCTCGGGTACACGGAGTCGCGCGGCATGATCGCCTGGTCCGTCCGGAACCAGCCGTCGAGCACGTCCCCCAGGCTCACGTCCTGGTCGGGACCCGTCGCCTCGATGGTCGTCATCCGCAACTGGCCGCGCGTCTTGTAGGTGTCCGCACCGGTGATCGTGATGACCGGGTCACCCTTGTTCTCGCCGAGGACATTCGCCGTCATCCCCGGCTGGGCCACCGAGAACGGCAACGGCGCGAACACCGCCGTGGCCAGCAGAGCCACAACGGGAAGAGCGCAGACAGCGACGGCCTGGGGGCGCGTGAGACGAGAGAGCACGGAATCAATCTAACGCGAGGCCGATTTCCAGCCGTGGGCCACCCACGGATCGCCTGGGGGCGGAGGGGAACCGCGCGCCATCAGGGGCGCAACGCGCTTTCAGGGGCACAGGGAGCCGAGCGCCTTTCGGGGGCCGGGGGAACCACGCGCCATCAGGGGCCGGG
>NZ_JAPWHT010000748.1:0-2900 GCF_027270795.1 Streptomyces sp. ActVer | reverse complement strand
CCGATGTCCCCGCCACGGCGGCCCCGGCCCGGCTCGGGGACGCGACCGGCCTGCCGCCGGCCTACATCGAGGTCGGCCAGCTCGACGTCTTCCGCGACGAGGACACCGCCTACGCGACCAAGCTCAGCCGCGCCGGCGTGCCGGTGGAGTTCCACCTTCACCCCGGCGTCCCGCACGAGTTCGACTCCATCGCCTTCGACTCCGACGTCGCACGGCGTGCCATCGCCGATCGGGTCCGGGTGCTCAAGTCGATCTGAGCCGCAATCACCGACCTGCTGTCACCCAACCCATGTCTCCTGCCACAAATCGTTGCGCTGTCTCAGCAACTCGCAGCCGCCGACGTTCGGCACCTCTTCCCCGACAGCGCATCGCCCGATCACGGCGTGGACCGAGGCGGGCCTGCGGCGCCGTCTTCACCGCGCGGCCCTGGACGAACTCGGCACCAGCGGCGCGGTACTGAACCCCGGCGATCATCGACGCAGCGTCTGTCCCTACGAAAGGAACGGAGGGACTGCTGACCGGGCCGCACCCGGTGGATCGCGGTAAGAAGGGCGGCAAACTGCATGTCCTGTCCGACGCTCAGGGCATCCCGACGGCGACGGCACCCTCATCCGGTGGACATACGAATTCAAGCCGCTTCCGGGAAGTCGCTGGATTCTCGCCGGTCCCTTCGCTCGTCTCTGGCGCCGATACATGGTGGCCGCCATCGAGCGGTGCCTGCAAGTAATCGAATCTGAAGCTCTGTCGTCAAGTTCGACGCCGAGCTCTACAAGGAACGCAACACCACCGAGAGGCTCATCGACACGATGAACACTTGGCGCGGCATCGCCACCCGCTGCGCCAAGAACCCGTACGCGAAGAACCCCGTACGCGAAGAACCCGTACGCGCCCGAGGGCATGACGCTATTGAGGTGAGGGCGGACGGGTCGTGGTGGCGGCCTCGCCCACGCGGGCCTCGACGCATTCTTGTTCGCCGCTGGCCGACGCGGGCCGGTAGCAGGCCCGGATCGTGCTGCCGGGGTGGGCCGCGGTCATCTCGGTGTACATGTACGTTTCCGTGTCGTCCTTGTTTTTGATGTGTACGCCGTGGGTCGGGCCGTCGGCCTTGACCTCCACCCGGTCGCCGATCCTGGTTCCCCAGGTCCGGGCCCAGCTCGCGCCGCATTTCTTGCTGTAGCGCAGTTCCACGTGGGCGCCGGTGGTGGTGCGGTATGTGGTGAGGGTGTCGGGGTCGATGCCGCAGATCAGGCGCAGCGGGTCCCGGCCCTCGCAGGCGGCTCCGTGGCATTGGGGGGCGAGAGACGGTTCGTTGGCGGAGAGCGGTTCGTCCCGCGGGGCTTTGTGGTCCGGCAGCAGGAAGAGCACCAGTGCCGCACCGCCGACGATCATGGTGTACACAGATGCCAGTACCACCATGAGTCTGCCCCTGCGGCCGTGCGGCCGCCTGGTCTCGGGGGATTGGGGTGGTTCCTGCGGCTCGGGCCGCGGCTCTTCGGCGGCGGGGGAGGGGACCGCCGCGCGTCCGTTCCAGTGCGGCTCGGCGATCTCCCACAGGGCCAACAGCCGCCCGTCCGGTTCGTTCGCGACCCGGCACAGGTCCTGTACGGCCTGACGAGGGGGCAGGCTCTTGCCGTTGAGGTAGCGCTCCCACGAGGACTTGCTGTACGCCGTGTGCTGCGACAGCGCCGCCAGACTCAGACCCGTACCGGCCCGCAGCTCCCGCAGTGCGGCGGTCAGCCGGGCGTGTTCCGCGCTCACTTCGGCGCCGCCTCGCGCAGGGCCTTCCAGGTGTGCGGGCCGATGACACCGTCCACGACCAGCCCGTCCCGTGTCTGGACCCGCTCGACCGCGCGCTGCGTCTTCGGGCCGAAGACGCCGTCGATGTCTCCCGGCGGGATGCCCGCCCGGCGCAGCAGACACTGCGCCTCGGCCACTTCCGGCCCGATGTGGGTGTACGCCAGGATGGTGTCCGTGGTGCGGCTCAGGCCCACATACCAGCGGCCGTCCTGCTGCTCCAGCCGGCAGGTGTAGACGACCGGCACCAAGGACTCCGACACGGTGGCCGGGGCCGCCGCGACCGTAGCGGCGCGCTCGTCCGCGAGCTGGGCGCGCGCGTCGGTGAGCCGCACGGCCAGCAGGAGCGCCGCGGAGACCGACAGGACCAGGGCCACCGCTCCCGCTGTGACCAGGGCGCGCGGGTAACGCACGTCAGGCTGCTGCTCCGTGGGCGTGCGTACCGGCGCCGCCGGCGTGCTCTCCGGGACACCGGTGGTGACCACGCGGCCCTCCGCCCAGCGTTCGGCGGCGATCTCGTGCAGCACCAGCAGCCGGGTCGGATCGTCACCGCCGATGCGGGCCATCGCCTCGACGGCCTCCAGAGGCGGCAGTGACCTGCCATTCAGATACCGCTGCCACGACTTCGCGCTGTACCCGCTCTTCGCGGCCAGTTGACGCGTGCTCAGTTCGCTGCGGTCCTTCAGTCTGCGCAACCGCACAATCAACTGGCGGACGTCTACGTGCAGTTCGGCGGGCAGTTCTTTCCAACGCGACATGATTCCCCCACTCGCGTTCCGGACCGCCGGTCCGGCCCCACGTGTCCCGGCCACATTCTGCCTCAGCTGTCACTGCGCCCACGGAGCGGGGGACTCCGCCCTGCTGCAGAATCGGCCAACGCCGCCCGCGGCCGTCCCGCCGTGGCGACTCGGTGGGCGACGTTGCGGCAGGTCAGCGAGTGGGACGTCCCGGGATGAGGTCACTTCTGCGTCAACTGTGGCCGGACTTCGCGCCTAACCCGCAGTCTCGTTGCGGAGCCGGCCGGTGCGGTCGGTTCCGTCCATTGCACGTCAACGGAGGGGAACAGCATGCGAGCTCTCACGAAGGCACTCGTCAGTGCAGATCGG